>JAJFHK010000477.1 GCA_021775655.1 Filomicrobium sp.
AGTCCGGTGGTGGCGAGATTCGCGTCACTGCAGGCGATGATCTGACGTTCGCGCCGAATGCGGTTTTACGCAGCCGCGATGGCACGATTAAACTAACTGCCAACGGTGGAGGAAATGCTCTCGGTGATCTGACGCAGAAGAAGGGCGCAGGCGAAATCAACGCTCGTGACGGTCAACTAATTCTCCGCGCAGGTAATATCAACCTCGAAAACCCGCTGATAGCTGGCACCTTCCTTTTGCGAAGCACCGGCCGTATCGAACTCTCGGAATTGCAGGTTAAGAACGACATTGATATCACCGGCAAGGAAATCGTCATTGCTGAGATCGTCCATACCGGAAGCAACGGACCGTTGCTGATAAAGGCTTCTGGTGGCAGCGGACTGATGGCTGACTTGGTCGAGATCAATGCTGTGTCGCCAATCGGGGTTCAGTTCGGCGTGCTTTCGACCCGGGTTGCGAAGATTCACGCTGAAAGTGAGTTCCTGGAGTTCTTGAAGACACGAATTGGCGATCGCGCGATTCTTTCGAATGCACAGTTCGAAGTTCTGGTCGACAATACAACCAAGGCAATCCAGGAGACCGGCGTGCAGTTGCATCAGGTCAAGCCGGGTGAGCTGTTCTACCTCCTGCTGAACCAGCGGACATTCTCAACCGCGGTAGATACGCTGGCGATCGACCGGACCACGGCAACCCGTGTTAATCTCCCGGGTCAGCCGTTCGCAATCGAGTCGGATGATGTCACGACCCATACCGGAGTTGGGCTCGATGAGAACCTGCTGCCGCTTCAGGAGACGGAGGAGGCGTTGGAGGATGCGATGATCGAGGCAGGTTCCAGCCTGCCGAACAACTTCGTTACTTCGTTCGGGGGTCAGCAATCGGATCTTGGCGGTACTATTATTAACCTTTGCGAAAGGCCGAGCACTGTAAATCTTGGGGACTTTGCAGCGTGCCAGTGATTTCCAAGATAGGGCCGCTGATGGACAACCCAAATTTGGAGACTACTCGATGACATTTCTGCACAGGATTCTGCCCAGACTGGCGGCCTTCGCTGTGATTGCTGTTGCTGCAACTGCTCCAGTGCAGGCCGGCCCTGACGAGAAGAATGCTAAAAAGTTTGAGGCGGCTGCCTCGGACAAATCGCAGACAGCAGCACCAAAAGTTGATCGAGTAACATTCGGCGAATGGGAGCTTGAGTGCTTCGATCCCAAGGTAAACGGTCTTCAGTGTCAGATTGTTCAGAAGCTTGTATCCAAAGATACCGAACAGCTAGTGCTGGTTGTATCTGTTGCGCATGAGCCGAATTCGAACAAAAACCTTCTGCAGATGGCGCTGCCTTTGAACTTTATGCTGAAGCCCGGCGTCGAGATCGCTATTGGTGAAGCGAAGACCGTGGTTCAGGTCGACCGCTGCTCGGCTCAAGGCTGCTTTGTCGAGGGCGTCGCCGGAGATGATCTCGTCGATGCGATGGCCAAGGGTTCCAAAGCTGATGTGAAGTTTCTGGCGAACGCCGAGAAGCGGCTCGTTATCCCGTTCTCGCTTTCAGGCTTCACAAAAGCCTACTCCGCTATGAAAAGTCGCAATGCAGGTTGACGGGGCCGGACTCAAAGCACGGGTGTCAGGAATTTTGAAGGGGCTGGTGGAGACGCCGGCCCTTTTCGTATCTGTCCGTCGTCGTCTAGAAATGAAGCCGATGATTTCAAAACCCTAACTTATCGATTCGCATTAAAGTGTCTGAGGGATGCCCGCGGGGACAGCCTCATGAACTAGCAACCTGAGCCAGCGCCCGGGACATTTCTTGAACCGGTAGCGGTGCGGACCGTTCATGCGGCGCTCTAGGCCTTCATGTTCATCATGCTTGTCTCCGGTTGCCTGAGTTGAGGGGGGCGCTTATCAACTTCTTCTTCGTTATCAACCTAAGGAAATTCGAGGAAACATTGCTTTTCGAGAGCGTTTTGCCACGGGGGCTGGGCTTGACGTTCAAGGAGTTCGAATGGCCGGTCGATTTAATTCACAAGCTTAGCGGAGGCTGCCTGCTTTGGCTCCTCGTCGCACTTCATGCTGGAGCCGCACTATATCACCATGTCGTGCGCAAGGATGTGGCTATGGGCCGAATGGTGCCGTTCGACCGATAGATAAACCAGAAGCGTCTCTTGAATATTCGCTCCAACTGTTTGTCCCCTTACAATGGCAGTTCGACATGATGATCAAGAGCGACGACCCGAGAGTGGCCCGACGCCGATGCCGCAGAAATCCGCCACCGGATTGCGCCGTTGTTTTTGGAGCCATGCGTTAGCGATGCAGATTAGTTTTGTGATAGGGGTGTGACTCAAGCATCCTGTGCTTCTCCAATTCAAACAGCGATCGACAATGAAACATCTCAAAGCTCTGCCGTACTTACTCCTAGTTGCAATTGGAACTATTTCCTTGGCAGGCTGCGGTTCCGAAGCCGCAAATCCAGGGCAACCCAGTGCACCGCCACCGTCGGTTGTTGTCGATCGTGTTGTGCTGAAGGATCTGGTCAATCACAACGACTACACGGGGCGAATCGAAGCAATCGATACCGTGCAACTCCGTGCCCGCGTGCAGGGTTTCCTGAAGTCGCGCGCTTTCACCGAAGGTGCCGAAGTCAAAAAGGGGGAGCTCCTCTTTGAGATAGAGGACGATAGTTACAAGATCGCCGTTGCACAGGCTGAAGCAAATTTAAGTAGTGCCAAGGCAGCGCTGACCCTCGCGCAACAGACATTTGACCGAACGAAAACACTTGAACAGCGAAATGTCTCATCAAAGGCCAACCTCGACACTGCGCGTTCGCAACTATCCCAGGCGCAAGCAACGGTGCAGGCACAGGCAGCCGCATTGCAAACACACAATCTCAACTTGAGCTATACGCGGATTGAAGCGCCGATGGATGGCCGGGTCGGCCGCACCGCCTATTCGGTTGGCAATCTCGTTGGTCCGACGAGCGAACCGCTGGTGACGATCGTCGCGCAAGACCCAATGTATGTGACATTTCCCGTGCCACAGCGTGTTCTGCTTGCCGTTCGGAAGGCTGGGCGTGGGCCGGACAGCGTTACCGTCGAACTCCGGCTTGGAGATGGTTCCGTCTACGGCGAAGAAGGGACAATCAAATTCGTCGATGTCCAGACGACCGCTTCGACGGACTCGGTGACCGTGCGGGCAAGCATCCCAAATCCAAAACGCTTCCTCGTCGACCAGCAACTCGTGAATGTGCGGGTCATCCGCAAGGCCCGGGAAAGCAAGCTGGTCATTCCGCAGGCGGCCTTGGTTCTTGACCAGCAAGGTGCCTATGTCCTAGCCGTTGGTGCTGGCAACAGAGTCGAGATCAGACGCATCGTGCCTGGCGAACAAAGCGGTCCCTTGATGGTTGTGACCTCAGGTTTGAATGCTGGAGATCGTGTGATCGTTAGCGGTCATCAGAAGGCGCGTCCCGGAGAACTCGTTCAGCCAACGGAGGCGGCTCCGGCACTCCAATCGACTGTTGTTCCCGCCAAATTAGAAAAGCAACCATGATCTTTGATATCTTCATCCGCCGACCGCGGCTGGCAATGGTCATTTCGCTGGTTATCACATTGGCTGGCCTGATCGCGATCATGGTAATCCCGGTCGCACAATACCCGAATATTGCGCCGCCCACCGTGCGTGTTTCGGCCACCTACTCTGGTGCCGATGCGCGGACGGTCGAAGAGAGCATCGCGCAACCGTTGGAGAACGCCATCAACGGTGTGACCGACATGCGCTATATGAAGTCGACCTCGGCCAATGACGGTTCGTATTCGCTGAACGTGACGTTTGACCTTGCGACCGACCCGGATATCGCGACTGTCAATGTTCAGAACCGTGCCAACCTTGCGCAGTCAAAGCTGCCGCAAGAAGTGCGCACAACCGGACTGACGATTCAGAAGGTGTCGACTGATCTTCTACAAGTCTTCATGTTCCGCTCTAGCAATGATGAGCATGATCAGTTGTTCTTAAGCAACTTCGTCACGCTCAATGTTCTCGACGAACTCAAGCGCGTGTCCGGTGTCGGTGATGCGTCGATCTTCGGTGCGCGTGACTACTCCATGCGGATTTGGATCGACCCCGAAAAACTCGCCAACTTTTCGATGACACCAAATGACGTGATTGCTGCCGTCCAATCCCAGAATCTCCAAGCCGCAGCCGGTCGTATCGGGGCGGCGCCGCTCAGCGATGATCAGCGCCTGCAACTGACTATCACTACAAAGGGCCGACTAACTTCGACCACCGAGTTTGGCAATGTCATCGTGCGCAGTGAAGCTGACGGATCATTCGTCCGCATCCGCGACGTGGCACGCGTTGAACTAGAAGCAGCCAATTTTGATACAGTAGCGCGCTATCAGGGACGACCTGCGGCGCCTATCGGCGTGTACCTTGCTCCGGGCGCCAACGCTGTTGCCGTCGCCCAAGCTGTTTCGAAGCGCCTCGACGAATTGAAGCCCCGCTTTCCGGCCGGCGTCACATACGCATACATCTACAACACAGCTGATTTTGTCTCATCAATGATGGAGAAAGTCGTCGAAACCCTGCTTGAGGCTTTCGTGCTTGTGGCGCTGGTCGTCTTCATCTTCCTTGGACGTTTGCGGCCAACGCTTATTCCGCTGATTGCTGTACCGGTCGCAGTGATTGGAACCTTTGCAGTCTTGTTGGCATTCGGATACTCGGCGAACACCATAACACTGCTCGCGCTCGTGCTTGCGATCGGCATTGTTGTCGATGATGCGATCATCGTCGTCGAGAATGTCGAACGTGTCATGGAGGAAGAGCCAGAGCTGTCACCTGCTGATGCAACTCGCAAGGCGATGGGCGAAATTGCGGGGCCGGTTGTTGCGATAACACTAGGATTGTTGTCCGTGTTCGTGCCGGTCGCATTCCTGCCTGGAAGTACCGGAGCGTTGTTCCGTCAGTTTGCCATCACGATCTCGGCTGCCATGGTGATTTCCGCCATCAACGCGCTGACGCTAGCCCCGGCGCTATGTTCATTGTTACTGAAGCCCGGGCATCCTGTCGGCATTATGAAACGCGTGACGACCGTCATCAACGGTGTGGCAGACGGTTATGCTGCAATCGTTGGGCGTCTTGTGAAGGTGGCGGCGTTGTCCATCGTTACTGTGGCCATACTCGGCGCTGCGACAGGTTGGTTGTTTCTCTCAACTCCGTCTGGATTCTTGCCCGAGGAGGACAAGGGCTTCCTGATAACGATTTTCAATCTGCCACCAGGCGCATCGCTCAACCGCACAGATGAAGCCGCTAAGAAGGCCGAGGCGATTGTCAACAAAGACCCGGCAGTTACCGGGGCTGTGACTATTCTCGGTCTCGATTTTCTGGGTGGTGGATCGTCTTCAAGCGCAGGAGTCATGTTCGTTCGCCTGAAGCCGTATGAAGAGCGCAAAGCGGCCAACATGCATTCGTCTGTTGTTGCAGGTCGACTGTTTGGCGCGCTATCGCAGATCACAGACGGTTTTTTTCTCGCCCTCAACCCACCGGCAATCTCCGGCATTGGCCAGACCGGAGGCTTCGAGTTTATTCTAGAAGGACTGGAAGGGCAGGAGCCAACTGCCATGGCGGCGACGATGCGCGGTTTGATCATTGCTGCAAATCAACGCCCGGAGTTAAGTCGTGTTTTTTCCTCGTTTGAGGCGTCAACCCCACAAATCAAGCTCGACATCGATCGCGACAAGATCCAGACACTTGGCGTCAACTTGTCGGACGTGTTTTCTGCGCTGCAGGCGACACTGGGTGGTTACTATGTCAACGACTTCAATCTCTTTGGCCGAACCTGGACGGTGCGACTACAGGCAGAACAAAAAAGTCGCGCATCGATCGAGGACATCTATCGCATTCAGTTACGCAATCGCGATGGCAATATGATCCCATTGTCGACTGTGGCACGGGCCACACTCGATGTCGGACCACGCACAATCGTGCGATACAACAACTATCGCGCTGTCGCGATTAATGGTTCGCCCGCGCCTGGACGAGGTGATGGCGACGCGGTTGCTGCCATGTCTGATCTGTCAAAGAATACGTTGCCGATAGGCTATGGGTCCGAATGGACGGGCCAGGCGCTTGAGCAGCAATTGTCGGCCGGACAGACGCCCATTGTGATCGGCCTAGCAGTCCTGTTTGCCTTTCTGTTTCTGGTCGCGCTTTATGAAAGCTGGAACGTACCGATACCGGTTCTCTTATCTGTTGTTGTTGCCGTTCTGGGTGCGATGTTGTCGCTTTGGTTCTTCCGAATGAGTTTCGTTCTCTATGCGCAAATTGGTATCGTCGTACTCATCGCGCTGGCGGCAAAGAACTCCATCCTTATGACCGAATTCTCGCTTGAGCGGCGTGGCGAGGGGCAGTCGATTCTGCAATCCGCGGTCACCGGCGCACGGCAACGGTTCCGCCCCGTGATGATGACAAGCTTTGCGTTCATCGCTGGGCTGATTCCACTCGTTCGCGCATCCGGACCGGGTGCGGACAGCATGTATGCTGTCGGCCTGCCTGTACTGTCTGGTATGATTGCTGCCTCGGTATTTGGAATCTTTTTGATTCCAATGCTCTATGTCGTGTTCCAGCGCATGCGCGAAGGAGATTGGTTCGGACGCAAGAAAAACGACGATGCTGAAATAAAGTCGGACTCTAGAACGGACGTGGAACCGGCACCTAGAGCCGTTGACTTCGACGGACCCTAGAGAATCCGTCTTGGTCAAGTGACCTTTAGCGTCCATTGGCGATCGTAGCCGTTTAGGAGTTTTTGACTTAAATTGTTTATCAGCGGGACTTGCATAGAACGATAGCGGTTAATTTGGAGGTAGCCGCTTGGCCCGTTGCCTCCGTGCTGCTTCTGACGCAGTGGGCCAATTTCGCAAGATCCTCCAATGCGTAGTAACAGGGCAACACCGGGGACGGGAACCGGTAGTGCGATGCTTTCATATGGCAACGTATGATATAACATCCGCTCCGTTCAACTGGAGTGGAAAGACGTGCGTGGTTTTCGCCGAACGCATTGGTTGGTTTGGGGCTGCATTACCGTACTGGTGATCCAGTTGGTTGCGGCGTTCGGCCATCATCGCGACCACTCGCCCATAAGCACGCACGATTTCATCGCGGATGCTTATGGCCATGTCCACACCACATCGGCCCATTCAGAAGGCGAAGCAGGCCACGAGCACGAAGACCACCACGACGACGGCGATAGCTGCGATATCTGCCTTTCGCTCCGCACGCTGTCGACAGGCCTCCTTCCGGATCTATCTGCGCCAGTCGCTTGCGAGGGGCTCACACCGGTCGTAACCGGCTGCGCCACACGAAAGCTGGCCCAATTTCGCCCCGAGCGGGCAAACCTTCCACGCGCCCCTCCACTTCGTCCGTTTCTTTGAGATGAAACTCATCCCACACGAATAGCGCGCGTCATCGAGTGACGGCGCCGGAAACCGCGTGGAATTTCCCAGATACGGTACAGTGGAGCGCTGCCATGTACGCGCATAACGCTACGTTGCCGATCTCGCTTGCGATGGTCGGGACACTCTCATTCATCAACACGGCCCTAGCGCAGGATATCGTGGAACTCGACGGCATTGTCATTTCTGCCCCGACGCCGATTATGTCCGGCAGCCTCAATGCATCTAGCATCGATCCGACACCCGGCAGCCTGATTGTGGTGGAGGATGCCTTCGTCCCTGTCACAGTCGTAACGGCCAGGGATATTCAAGCCGACAACGGTTCTAATATTGCCGACGCTCTCGACAAAAAACCCGGTATCGTTGGTTCATCGTTTGCCCCTGGAGCCAATCGGCCAATCGTGCGCGGCCTCGATGGCTATCGTGTCCGGGTCCAGGAGAACGGGATCGGATCGCATGACGTTTCGGCGCTGTCGGAAGATCATGCCGTTCCAATCGACCCTTTCGCCGCCGAGCAGGTGGAAGTCATTCGAGGGCCCGCGACGCTGCGCTATGGGAGCCAGACGATCGGCGGTGTCGTGGCCGTCGAGACCGGGCGCATTCCAACATTCGTTCCCAAAGGTGGCTTCTCCGCGGAAATGAAAGGCGATGCGACCTCTATTGACGAGGGTCGCAATGGCGCCTTCCGCGTTACGGCAGGTGCGGCAGGCGTCGTAGTCCACGCTGATGGATTCCGGCGGCGCACGGAAGACTACGAAACGCCGCACGGACGGCAATTCAACTCTTTCGTCGAGGCCGACGGAGGCGCGCTTGGTGCGTCGCTGATCGGCGATCAAGGCTTTGTCGGTGTGTCTGTTTCCCGTTACCAGAGCCTCTATGGTATTCCCGGCGAGGAAGCTGCCGAACTAAGCCCACGCATCGATCTAGAACAAGAAAAGGTGCAGGCACGCGGCGAGTGGCGCGTGGGCAGTCTTGGTATCGACGCGATACGCTTCTGGTTCGGCGCTTCGGAGTATGCCCACAATGAAGTCGTGGACGAAGGCGAGGGCGACGAAATCGGGTCACGGTTCACCAGCGAGGTTTACGAGTCACGCTTTGAGGTCCAGCACGTACCTGTTGTGACAAACCTTGGCCAGCTTCGTGGCGCGCTCGGCGTGCAATATCTCGAGCGCAACACGCGAGGGCAGAGTTTCGAGGGAGACTCGCTTCTGGCTCCGGTTCAAACGGAGAGCATCGCAGCTTTCTTGTTTGAGGAGTTCGACCTTTCGTCCCAGGTAACGGTTCAGACGGCAGCGCGCATCGAGCAAACGGAACACGACGGTTTCGGACGAATGTCGCCGCTTGATGGTTCGCAGCCACTTGTTGGATTGGATCGAAGCTTTACTCCCTTCAGCGCAAGCCTCGGTGGCCTTTACCGCCTCCCGCGGGGTAGCGTTCTGAGCCTCAACAGCAGCTATGTTGAACGGGCGCCGGATGCAGCGGAACTCTTTTCGGCTGGCATTCACGAGGCCACAGGAACTTTTGAAATCGGCAATCCTGGCCTTGAGAAAGAGAAAGCTGCCTCGATTGAATTCGGTGTTCGTCAGGCGACGGGACCGTTTCGTTACGATGCAACGGCTTTCTCCACGCGCTATGACGGCTTCATCTTCCGGCAGCTAACCGGCCTTGCCTGTGAGGGCACGCTCGCCGGCTGCGAGGAAGAAGCGCATGAAGGTGAGGAACACGGCGAAGAGGACGGGCATGGGCATGAAGAACTCGACCAGGTTCTCTTCGGCCAGCGCGATGCAACATTTTACGGCGTCGAGTTTGCGGCTCAATATGAGGTTGCGCCGATCTGGAACGGAGTGTGGGGCATTGATGGTCAATATGACTTCGTTCGGGCGCGCTTCGATGAGGGCGGTAACGTGCCGCGCATTCCCCCGCATCGCCTAGGCGGCGGGCTGTTCTATCGCGATGACAACTGGTTTGCCCGGGCAGGCGTGCTTCACGCTTTCAATCAAGCCAAGATCGGGGAGAACGAAATTGCGACTCCCGGTTATACACTTGTTTCGGCTGAGGTCGCCTACACCATCGCTCTCGACCCGTCGGCCGGTCCCGGTTCGTCGATGACCATCGGCCTCAAAGGCGAAAACCTCGCCGACGACGACGTGCTGAACCACGCTTCATTCAAGCGGCGGGAGGAAGTCTTGTTGCCGGGTTCAAATGTACGACTGTTTGGTTCGATCAAGTTGAACTAATCTTCGTCGAACAGGCAGCCGACGAAAAAATCGGCTGCCGACTTTCTGCTCCTGGCCACACAATCGGACTCACGGATAAGAGACATTGCAGCACGGCGCTTGGTCGGCTCTCTACGTGACCTGAGCCCTAACTTCCATCAAATCAAAGGCAAAGCCTGGGGTTGTAGTATTGGCTGTCGCCGGTGGTTGCGGCAAGTGCAAGGTGGTCGGAGGAAAACTCATGCGATGCCACTATTTGAGCGACTTGCATCTTGAATCACTGGAGTATGAAGCATCTCTGCCGGAGGGAGACGTGCTCATCATTGCTGGTGACCTTTGCAATGCAAAATGCTTAGACCCGAAGCGAACCGATACGCATAGCCAAATACACCAGAATCGGGTTCGGCGGTTCACTGACCATGCTGTAGCGAGGTTCCGTCATGTACTGTTTATCGCGGGCAATCATGAACACTACGACGGCATATTCGATGACACGACGGCGCTGCTCCGAGATAACTGGCCCGGTGTAACAGTGCTTGACACCGCCTTTGTCGACATTGGAGGCGTTCGCTTCATCGGCACAACACTCTGGACTGATTTTGAGGGGCGCAGTCAGGACTGCTTGGACCGTGTGCGCCGCAAGGTGGGTGAATTCGTGCTTGTTAAAAAGAGTGTTGCCGAAGGCGATGAGCCCCAGCAACATAAGAAATTCCAACCCGAAGATGCGTTGGCTGAGTTTGATGGTTCTATAAAAGCGCTGCGGTCCTGTCGGGACGATGGCATTGCGGGACCCATCGTCGTGATTTCGCACCATGCTCCAAGTTTGCTGGGGCTCAATCCACTACATAAGGGCAATGGTCTGGATGGAGCGTTTGCCAGCGATCTCTACTCGACAATAGGTGAGCTGACAAATTTGTCGTTTTGGGTTCATGGCCATACGCACGTCCAGGCAAAATACAGGATCGGCGAGACGACCGTGCTTTCGAACTGCCGTGGCTTCGTATCGCGCGACGCCAATGCGCTGACCTTTTCCACCAAGAAGTGCTTCGAATTGTAGTCCTACCTCCAGGTAGGGAGCGCAGTGTGCCTATCGTCGAAAGCCTATCTGGAAGCCAGATCGTAAGTATTGCCAACGCCCGAGTAAAAGCAGACCAGCGCACCGGACCAAAAGTCGGCCACTTGGCGTGATGTGTTGAAGCATGAGAGCCCCTTCGCGAAGGGGCTCTCATGCTTTTGCGCCCCCAGTGTGCCCCGAAGCATGAAGCAGGCTTTCAGCAAAATGTTTGCTCCGCCTAGACCATTGATTTTGCTTGATAAATTTTGGTTGCGGGGGCCAGATTTGAACTGACGACCTTCAGGTTATGAGCCTGACGAGCTACCGGACTGCTCCACCCCGCGTCACCAATGTCCCCTGACGCTTGAGCCGCAGAGGACTTAAACGTTGCGATAGCGTCCGGGGATTTCCGGATACGCAGTGCTGGGGAAAATTCGGCCTGCCATCGCAAGCTCCCTGCACTGCATTTCCAATGCCTGAGGCACCGGAGAGCGGACGTATAGCAAGTGTTCCAACGCTTGTGAAGCCTGGAGTGGATCGGGCAAGCGTTTTCATCGTGTGCGATTTGACGCGGGCCGCGATAAGCGGTGTCGCAGATGGAATGGTGTTGATTTACCGCTAATTCCAGGGCGTCCGCGGGAAACGGCCGTGGACGCCCTTTTTTATTCAGCGACTGGAATAAACCACCTACTTGCTTGTTGCCTTGTCGGAAAAGGCGCCGAGCGCTTTCGTCATCTTGGCGAAAACCGGGTCCTGATCGTCGATGTCGTAGCGATCCTTCAATTCCTCTGGATCGGTGTAAGCTAGATACACCTTACCATCAGCCTCCCAGGCGAGTGCCTTCATCGGAAGGTCAATACCGATCTGGCGGTTGGCCTGCATCAAGGGCGTGCCCAGTTTGGGGTTGCCGAAAATGAGAAGCACGGTGGGTGGGAGTTCGAGCCCGGCCTTCTTGGCGTTGGCTTGATGATCGACACGGCCGAAAATCGAGATGCCTTTGCCCTCAAGGGCTGCCTGAAGGGTGTCGATGGTATCCGAAACGCTACGAGCACTCTCCTTGACGATCATGTGGCCGTCGGCGTGGGCCGCTGGAAGAAATGTCAGTGCGGCAACGGTAGCCAAAAGGCCGGAACGAAGTAGGTTCGTCATGAAGGTCATGGGGAACTCCTCAGCTTTGATTTTGGGCGACTGATTGGGTTGTAACGCGCAAACCATGTTCGAGCGTTGGCGATTTCGTTTGATGCACGAATTCGTGAACTGATGACGAACATCAATAATTGTCGCTGGGATGGACAGGCTTACGCGTCGAAAGCCTTAACGTCTGTAAAGCCCATTTGTTCATTGCTGGGTTGAAGCGTCGGGCTTTTGCGTTTCGCGGCTGCGCACGATCCACTTGGCCAGGAAAGCGAGCCCTATCCAGCCGAGTGCTGCAACGGCGAGGTACTGGATAGCCTGGAGGTCGCCGGTTTGCGCTCTCTCAACCACTTTGCCAAGCAGCGCAATGAGGGCGGTCTTAGGTAGGATGCCAATTGCAGTCCCACCAATGAATGCCAAGTAGCTGGTGCGCGTGAGACCGAGCCCCATGTTGACGACAATGAAGGGCGCTGAAGGGATAATGCGCACCAGGAGTGAAGACATGAAGCCATTGCGCCCGACCATATCCGAT
>JAJFHK010000478.1 GCA_021775655.1 Filomicrobium sp.
TAATCCGGGTCGACGTTAACGCCGATCTCACGCGCAATGTCATTCTCGCTCGGCAATTGCAGCAATTCAGCCTTGAATGCCCAATCCAGCTTTTTGTCGCTGAGCGCAGCACCCAATGCGCGGGCAAAACCGCCGCCGCGCTGAGAACGTTTCCCTTCCTTAAGGGCAGCCACGCGGTGCAATATCGTACGTGTCGCGTATGTGTTGGCGGCCTGCCATCGGTTGAACGGGTCACAATCGTAGGCCAGCAGGAATTCCAGATCTTTATCTGACAAGTCGATTGACAGATTGACCGGCGCGGAAAACCCGCGCAACAGCGATGGAACCGGTCGATCTGGCAAGTCGGTAAAGTCGAATGTTTGCTTCTTCTTGGTGAGATGCACGAGATCACCGTCGATCCCGTCGCCGTCAACGTGGTCGAGTGGCATATCGCGGCCATTTTTGCCGACCAGCCCAAACCGCACAGGGATGTGCATGGGCAGCTTCTTGGGTTGTCCTGGTGTCGGAGGAATTACCTGCTCGAGACTTAAAGTCGCCGTTCGAGTTCGCCGATCATAGGACAACTCTGCATTAATGCGGGGCGTTCCGGATTGTTCATACCAAAGTGCGAACTGATCGAGATTGCGTCCAGAAGCCTCAGCGAAGCAAGCAAGATAGTCTTCGATTGTAGCAGCATCGCCATCATGGCGCTCAAAGTAGAGGTCCATGCCGGCGCGAAACGCTTGGTCTCCGATGACCGTTTCCAGCATTCGCACGACTTCGGCACCCTTCTCGTAGACAGTCGCCGTGTAGAAGTTGTTGATCTCGATGTAACTTCGTGGCCGGACCGGATGCGCCAACGGTCCCGCGTCCTCTGCAAATTGAACAGCTTTAAGCTGGCGGACGTCGGCGATCCTTTGCACGACCCGCGAGCGTTCGTCGCTAGAAAATTCCTGGTCGCGATAAACCGTCAGCCCTTCCTTGAGGCAAAGCTGGAACCAGTCCCGGCAGGTGATGCGATTGCCGGTCCAGTTATGAAAATACTCGTGTGCGACGACGCTCTCGATTGCCCCATACATCGTATCGGTTGCGGTGTCTGGCGAAGCCAGGATGAGCCGGTCGTTGAAGACGTTAAGCCCCTTGTTCTCCATCGCCCCCATGTTGAAATCGGATACGGCCACAATGTTGAAAACGTCGAGGTCGTATTCGCGCCCAAATTTGACCTCGTCCCACCGCATCGATCGCTTTAGGCTGTCCATCGCCCAACCCGCCCGATCTTCCTTGCCGTGCTCCACATAGATTGTCAGCGCCACCTGCCGCCCGCTCATTGTCGTGAAGGACGAGGCAATCGAACCCAGATCGCCCCCGACCATCGCGAACAGATAACAAGGTTTGGGATGGGGGTCCTGCCACACCGCATAGTGCCGCCTGCCGGCATCAAGCGTGCCTGTCTCCATGAGATTTCCGTTTGCCAGCAGAACCGGAACTTCATTGCGGTCTGCTTCAAGCCGCACACGGTAGGTGGACAGTATGTCAGGACGGTCGAGGAAATAGGTAATGCGGCGGAAACCCTCCGCCTCGCATTGCGTGCAATAGACACCGCGAGACCGATAGAGCCCCTGTAACGCCTTGTTCGCATTTGGGTTGAGACGTGTCGTAATGTCGAGTTCGAATTTCCCGGTTGGTGGATCAGCGATCGACAGTCCCGTCTTGGTCGCTCGGAAAGCGCCACGCTTCAGTTCTTTCTGGTTGAGGCGAAGGCTTTCTAAGCCGATATGTTCCCCGTTAAGCCGCAACGTTTTCGCCCTGCGCAAGACGGCAGGATTGGGCCGCATCTTTAATTTCGCCTGCACGATTGTGTCGGTTGGATGCAGCGCCACGTTGAGATCGACATTGTCGATGAGAAAGTCAGGCGGGCTGTAGTCTTCCAGGCGGATGGGTTGCGGAGTATCTGTTCTCATCAAGTGGTCCGGTGCAGGAGTGCCGTTGCCTCACGCGCAGCTGGACAACAAGTCAGCGCGGCGAAATAGCGTCCCAGAACATACCGGCTGACGACCCATCTCGTCACCCCGTTCCGCATATTCAACTTACTGAAACAATCCGACTTGATGGGCGATTGCTTCAGTCCTGTATGGGCGGACGATGCAACTCGTGGATGCTGAACAACGCTTCGCTGTCAGTCCACACGCGTTTCGGCGTCCAGCCAGCTCGACGTGCCAATCCCTGGAAACCTTCTATGTCGTATTTGTGGGAGTGCTCGGTATGGATCGCTTCACCTTTGGCAAATGAAATCTCATAACCAAGCACGGGAACAACTTGATCGACAATGCTAACCAGAGACATGTCGATGCGCCCATTTTCGCTGTCATAGGTTGCGGAATGTTCGAATTTTTCCAGGTCGAACTTCGCACTGAGATCACGATTGGCCCGCGCCAGGATGTTCAAATTGAATTCCGCCGTCACACCTTGAGCATCATTGTAGGCGGCAAGCAGGATATCGTGGTCCTTTCGCAGGTCAGCGCCGACAATGAGCCGGCTGCCTTCACCAAGAATGCGGCCCATATTCGCTAGCAGCGCGGCTGCATCGTCCGGAACAAGGTTGCCAATTGTCGAGCCTGGAAAGAAGCCGATCTTCGGAATCGGCGCGAATTCGATCGGCAGCTCAAGTCCGCGCGAGAAGTCACCAGCAACCGGAAAGATATCCAGGCTTGGGAACCGGGCGGAGAGACGCAATTTTGCGGTTTGCAATGCCGAGGGGCTGATATCAATCGCAACGTATCCCTTAAGTCGGTCCAGTGCCGACAACAGGATTTCGGTTTTGGTGCTTGAGCCCGATCCAAACTCGACGAGCAGGCTGCCCGTCGGCGTCGCATCTCGAATATCGGCGGCGCACGTTTCCAGAATTGCCGTCTCTGTACGCGTTGGATAGTACTCGGGAAGTTCGGTGATCGCTTCGAATAGCTCACTCCCTCTGCGGTCATAGAGGAAGCGGCAAGGAATCGATTTTTCGGGGCTACGCAAACCAGCAAGAAGAGCGCGGGCGAATTCCAGGTCCGCAGGTTCCGTTGTCGTCGATGCATCGAAGGCGCCAACTTTGAGAGCGGTATTAGACATTATGCATCCTCCGCGAGCCGCAGGCCCATAAACTGCCAACGTTGGCCAGGATAGAAGAAATTGCGGTAGGTGCGCCGCGTGTGCCCGTCTGGTGTGACGCACGATGCGCCGCGCAACACTTGTTGTGAGCACATGAATTTTCCGTTGTACTCGCCAACCGCACCTTCTGAAGGTCGAAATCCCGGATAGGGCATATAGGCGCTTTGCGTCCATTCCCAAACATCGCCGAACATTTGCTGCGGCTCAACCACGTTTGCGCCTCCCGCAGGCCGCGGACGCAACGCACCTGACCCCAGCGTGTTGCCATCGACTGCGACGCCGCCGCTGGCATGCTCCCATTCAAATTCGGTGGGCAGCCGTTTGCCGGCAAACCTCGCGAAGGCCTCTGCTTCATAGTAGCTGACGTGGCTGACAGGCGCGTCGAGGTCAATTGGCAAGAATCCGTTCAATGTCATCTGGTGCCAAGCGTCGTCCTTCTTCTGCCAATAGCCCGGCGCCGTCCATCCTTGATCCTTGATCGTTGCCCAGCCGTCCGCCAGCCAGGCCAGTGGGTCGCGGTAAGCACCGCTCTCAATGAAGGAAAGAAACTCGCGATTTGTGATGCAGCGGTCTGCGAGGCGGAACGGATGGATCAGGACGTCGTGGCGCGGACCTTCGTTGTCGTAGGTGAAGCCTTCTCCATCACGCCCGATGCCGTGGATTCCACCGCCATAAGAAACTAACTTACTTATGTTCTGCGCGCGACTGCCGACGCTGTGCAACGGCGGTGGCCGATAGGCTGGGCGCAGGGGTTGCAACGCAAACAGGTTCAGAATGTCAGTAAGTAGGAGTTCCTGGTGTTGTTGCTCATGATTGATCCCAAGTTCGATCAGCGCCAATACTTCTTCAGATTGCGCGGCATCATCATTCATCAAGGTCACAAGCGCGGAGTCGACATGTTCGCGATAATTACGGACCTCTGACGCGCTGGGCCGGGTTAGCAAGCCCCGCGATGCCCGCGGATGCCGGTCCCCCTTCGCTTCATAATACGAATTGAAGCAATACTCGAATTGATCCGAAAAAACTTCGTATCCTGGAAGATGCTCGCGCAGTACGAAGGCTTCGTAAAACCAAGTCGTATGGGCTAAGTGCCACTTCGTCGGGCTGGCATCATCCATCGCCTGCACGATTTGATCTTCATCGGACAAGGGACTGGCGAGCTCCAGGGAGAGCGTCCGGCTTTCATGCAGCCTCTGATTTAGTCGGCCATACGGCGTTGAGTAGGAGACTTCAGCTAGTCCCGAGGTCTTCGGACCGGTGCCAGACAAGACGCCATACCTTTCGAAGGAGATTTATCAGGCCGGCTTGCGGACACTGCCCTGCCGGGAAATGGAAATGCGCATCAATTGCTGTGCACACCGCCGGAACGTTGGAAACGCACTGATGATCGAGTTGGTTCCCTATAACCAACCGTGCGTGCTCGAAGATTAATCAGTGTGCACAAGCCACGAGCGGGAATAAACCCGATCAGTGCAGGTGTCGCGTTCACAAATGTTTGAACGGGTTGCAGGGTGCGACCAGTAGGTTGCTACTCCCTACCCGGCGCATCCTGCTCTGACAGCAGCCAACCATCGGAAGTGAGGTGCTCCTGTGGCTGGAACCGTGCCTTGTATGCCATTTTCTGAGAGCCATCGACCCAATAGCCGAGATATAGATAGGGCAAGCCCTCCCGGCGCGTCCGCTCAATGCTATCGAGGATCATATAGGTGCCTAGGCTTCGCCCATCCTCATCGGGATCAAAAAAGCTGTAGACCATCGACGTGCCGTCCGAGAGCAAGTCGCAAAGCGCGACAGCCTTGAGTTCACCCAGCGCCTTGTCGCGTTCCAAAGGCGCTTCGGGCTTTAGGCGATATTCAATCAGGAAAGTCTGGATCGGGCTGTCTTCGACCATCACCGAAAAGTCCAGCACTGTCATATCCGCCATCCCGCCGTCACCGTGACGCGAGTCGATATAGCTTCGGAATAAGCTGTATTGTTCAGAGGTTGCGATGGCAGGAACGGGCTCTGCTACGAGGTCCCTATTCCGGTTGATGATTCTACGCATCGATCGTCCTGCCCGAAATTCATCGACAGGTACGCGTACAGAAATGCAGGCACTACATCCCTCACAGTGCGGTGTGTAGGCGATGCTCTGGCTACGACGGAAGCCGCCCTTTAACAGGTTGTCGATAAGGGCGTGAGGCCGATCCACAGTCAGATGTGTGAATAGCTTGCGTTCCTGCCGGCCAGCCAAGTATGGGCACGGCTGAGGAGCGGTGATGTAGAACTCCGGGAAATTATTGTGCGGAGCTGTCATCGATACCGCGCCCTCCTTTGAGAAAATTGAGAACCACCACGGCCGGCTGGCCGCCCATCAACCGATCTTAGGTGAACCTGCGATGCCCGATCAAGATGGCGACCGCGATAGCCTGAAACAATGGGGATAAGGTGATGAATTCTTGCAAAGTCAGGCGAAATCCATCTTTAGCTTAGCCGACTGGCAAAATTCGCCTAAGTCGCTTCCAAATGAAACGACCCCTCACCACTGACTTCAACTCGCCAAGCCGGATTAGAAGTTAGATGTCAGCCGCCCAATCGCGTCGATCAAAGATTCCACTTCACCGGCACTCGGATCGATGGCCGCATATGTGAGCCAAGCGAGCCCGCCAAAAGAGAATACGAGAATAAGCGTCCCGATCACGAGACGCTTCAGGAACCAGCCAGCCGTATAAGTATGATTCGCGCGTGGCGTATCAGGCTCGTATTCTCCGACCGTCATCCGGCCCACTCCCTCCAAAAAAACGCAACCTCGTGCGAGCAGAAAAGTGCTCAGCATCGAAGCTCCCCCTGCTTTTGAATGCGGGATCGCCGGTGTGCGGTCAAGCCATCGCAGGAGACAACAGATATTCGCTGGAGAGGGCGTGGCCGGTGCACCACGGTTGCTCGTTGTGAAATCGCCGGAAACTTCCAGAACCGCGTGCAGCCGATTGAGGCACCCTCACAACAAGGGGCGAGATTGTCGAACAAGTGCGGCGGTCGCCGGGAGATCGACCTTACCCGACCCCATTACAGGAATGTTGGCGACAACGAGAATGTGTTTTGGCACCCAGAGCTGTGGGAACCCCTGCCGTCGGGAGTGTTCCAGGAGTACGGCATGATCAGCTTCGGCGACATCGGTAACGAGGATTAGCTGCTCGCCCCTACGTTCGTCAGGCAGATTAACGACGACGTGCTGCCCATCGGGCCAGGTATTTGCTGCCAGCGTTTCGACTGCTGCCAGCGAAACCATTTCACCTCCGAGTTTTGCAAACCGTTTCGCGCGGCCCTTGATTGCGATGTATCCGTCTGTGTCGATCTCAACGATATCGCCGGTGTCATGCCAACCTTCTTCGGGAGCGCGGACCACACCGGGTTGTTCGGCGAAAACATAGCCCGCCATTACATTGGGTCCCCGCACCTTTAGCCGTCCGCCCAATGCAATCCCCTCGACAGGGTCCAGCGCCAGTTCCATCCCCGGCAGTGACCGCCCAACTGTACCGAAGTGATTATATCCAGGTAGATTACAAGCAATCACCGGAGCGCACTCAGTTGCGCCATAGCCTTCAAGTATTTCCGTTCCGACTTGTGTCCATAGTTTGCGCGTTTGGTCCTTGACCCTTTCGGCCCCGGCCACGACGAATCTTAGCGTGGCAAGGTCGCCCTCATCGGCAGCACGGGCGTAACCAAGTAGGAAGGTGTCCGTTGCAAAGAGCACCGTGGCCTTCTTCTCTGCGATCAGTTTGGGAATCTGCCGGTAGTGCAGGGGCGTTGGATAAAGCAGCACTTGCATCCCGCTGACGATCGGCATGATCGTTCCCGCGGTCAATCCGAATGAATGGAACATCGGCAGCGGGTTCAAAACGATATCTTCGCTGGTCAATGCACCATCCGCATGGGCAAACATCTGCTGTGCATTCGCCATGAGATTGGCATTCGTCAAAACGACGCCTTTGGGATGCCCTTCAGTTCCCGACGTAAAGAGAACGACGGCAGGGCTGTCAGGCCGTGAACCCTGACTGCGGTGAAATCGCCTTGCGAATTTGGAGCGCAGAAATCCCCGCACCTTATCGCCGGCACCGATCTGTTTGCGAACGTCCTCAAGGTACACGATCCGGATGCGCTTGCCTGGTGCGATCTCGGTCTTTTCTAAGGCTGCGATTATCGATTCAAGCTTGGCCGCGTCGACAAATCGGCGTGCCGTGACCACAGTATGAAGCACCGCCGTCTTGGCGGCAGATACAATGTTGCGTTGACCGGCTGTGAAATTCAGCAGTGCCGGAACCCGACCGAACGCGTTGAGGGCAAAGAACGTCACGGCCATACCTGCAACGTTCGGTAACAACACCCCGATCGTTTCGCCGCGTCTCGTGCCCGAAGTCAGTTTTCCGCCGAGAACAAGGCTGCCGAGGACGAGCCGGTCATAAGTCAGGAGCTGCTTATCGGCATCCTCTACAACGACCTTGCTCCTGCCGTGCTGAGCACCTGCATCGAGTAGCGCTTCGAAGACTGTCGTTGCACAGTTTTGTGGGTCGAAGGTCATTGAGTTGTCGATGACGCAAATTACGAGGGCGACGCTGAGTAAGGGCTATTTGAAACCGCCAGGACTTAGCTTGCAAGTCCGGAGCCCGACAATCATGGAAGTTGAATAAAATTGTCGATTTCGAATTCACCGGAATTGAACAGGTTTTGTGTAGCCTGACATAACCAATTGTTAAAGGTGCCAGGGAATGGGCGTGAAATCTTTGTTTGATCTTGGCCGCAAGACCGCTGCCCGAGCCCAAAGCGGCTGTGCGGCGAACATTACCGATTTTGCAGCAGACCGCCGTGGTGTGACATCGATTTTCTTCGGCCTTATGATTATCGCCATTCTGTTCGTCGCGGCCGTGGCCATAGATTACAGTCGCCTTGTAACCGAACGCGCTCGCGACCAGCGCGCCTTGGACGCCGCAATTCTCGCAGCCTCAAATCAACTGGGCATGGAAAATGCCAATGTTACCGGCGAGGTCATGGCCAAGGCATACTACGCTGCAAACCGGACTCAGAACCCAGACTCCGAAATAAAAGACGTTGTGCTCGACTCCGACAAGGGCGAGATTTCAGCCAAAACCTCGACCGATTGGCATGCATCTTTGCTCAAGGCTGTCGAGACGTTTTTCCCCGGCGTCGGCCAGGATCGTAATGTCAGTGTTAGCGGCAAGGTCGCTCGAGGCAACGGCACGACTGAGATAGCTCTTGTCTTGGACAATTCGGGATCCATGAGTGGGTCCTACCTCTCCGACCTGAAGACGGCCGCCAAAGATCTACTGGAACCAGTCTTCGCAGGCGTCGAAGGAACCGACCGTGTTATGGTCGGAGTTATACCTTTTGCTGCCTCCGTAAATGTCGGCTCATTTTATTCTGGTGCCAGTTGGATCGATAGTGGTGGCGCTTCTTCTATCCACTACGAGAACTTCTCTGAGAACCGCACGCGTTTCCAGCTCTTCAACGACCTTGGTGTGAACTGGGCCGGATGTGTCGAAGCCCGTCCCAATGGACATGACGTAACAGACGCGCCAGCTGCTGGCGGCGACACTCTATTTGCTCCGATGTTTGCGCCCGACGAACCCGGTGACGCGGGCAGCAGCAGCTTGGGTTATAACAACAGCTACATCGATGACGACGGTGGCACGTGCACGCCCTACGAAAGAATTTGCAAAAAGTACTCGCGTCGTGGCAACTGCACGAAGTGGGAAACCGTCCGCCTCCCCAACCCGGATGCACAGGCTCGGACCTGTAAATATGCAAACCAACCTTCGAGGAGCGGAGCCGGACCGAATTACATGTGCACGACACAGGCTGTCCTGCCTCTTAACTCGACCAAATCCTCAATCGAGACTGCTATCGATGCCATGGGGGCAAACGGAAATACAAACATCAAGGAAGGTGTTGCCTGGGGGTGGCGCGTTCTCTCCCCGTCGCTGCCTTTTGCTGAAGGCCGTGCTTACGGCACGGATGACAATACCAAGGCTCTGATCCTGATGACTGACGGGGAAAATTATTACGACGACGAAAGCAACCACAACAAATCCATCTACGCCGCCCACGGCTACGCTGCAAAGGGCAGGGTGGGAACAACACATACACGCACCGGCTACACCAACCATCTGAACGCGCAAACGCGTCTGGCTTGCGCCAATGCCAAGCTCGAAGGCATCAAGATTTACACGGTTGCCTTCCGGCTTGAGAATGATCCAAATACCCAGGCGTTGCTGCGCGAATGCGCCAGCAGCGATAACGAAGCTTTCGCGGCCTCGAACGGTAGCGCATTGATTCAGGCATTCCGCAATATAGGTCGCAATATTTCCCAGATCCGCATCTCCGAGTAGCTGGAAATCGTCCTGCAATGCAGGCTTACCAACAAGTCAGCAATAACTTTCTAGCCTGCCTCGGAATTGCGAAGGCAGGCTCGCCTACCTTATAGCAAGTTCAAGTTCTGCCACACCATTTCGGCACTTAGCGCAGTGCCGGATTGGCGCCAAAGTGATTCGTTTCTGATTGCAACCGTGTGAGCAACCTGTTGACGCGGGCCGAGAGGTCACATTGCTTCATCCACCCACATTGGACTCTCTGAGCTGGCTGCGAGAAAGTCCGCAAATCAACGTACAGCTTTGTCCTGCGTTTCCATAAAGAGTTCATCCTGGTCGGCCGCTCGCGTTTCCTGCGGCCTACGTGATGTCGTTCCTGATTGAGAGACCGTGGGGTTGTTGCATGATGTCGTTTTTGCATCCATTTAAGCTGCCAGCAATTGGCAGGCGCGTGATAGCGGCGCTACTCATATTGCCGATGCTCGTCGCCGGCCTGCACAGGGACGCCAGCGCTGGGCCCGACGAATTTGACTCCGCTGCGATGCTGACGGATCCAGACCACCGTTCGCACATGGTGGTTCCTGCAGGCGGCCCATATCCAATTCGAGAAAAGATAACGATCGGCGTCGACAAATCGATGCTGATCGAACTCCCTGTCGACATGAAGAACGTTCTCGTGTCGAATCCTGAGGTGCTTGATGCCGTCGTGCAAACGAAGAAGCAGGTCTACCTGCTGGCCAAGGACATGGGCGAAGCCAACGCCTTCTTCATCGGGCCCGATGGAGAGAAGATCCTTTTCCTTGAGGTTTCCGTCACTCGCGATCTGACCGCGCTGCACGATACATTGCGCAGGCTCATTCCCGGTTCCAAGATCCGTGCAGAAATGATGGGCGACAGCGTCGTCCTCTCTGGCAACGTCATTTCCGGGGTCGACGCGAACCGGGCCAGCGAATTGGCCGGCCGCTTCGTCAAGAAAAAGGAT
>JAJFHK010000479.1 GCA_021775655.1 Filomicrobium sp.
GCCTTTTGAGAAATTCTTCGACGATTTCTTCGACCAGAATGGCGATGGATCAGGTCTCGGGCGAAAAGTGTCATCACTTGGGTCGGGCTTCGTTATTGACGGCAAGGAAGGTCTGATCGTAACCAACAATCATGTCATTGCCGACGCCGATGAAATTTATGCGAACTTCTCTGACGGTTCGAAGCTGAAGGTCGAAAAAGTAATTGGAACGGATTCAAAGACCGATCTTGCTCTTCTTAAAGTGAGTCCGAAGAAGCCTCTGGCCGAAGCCAAGTTCGGCTCATCGGAAACGATGGACGTTGGCGATTGGGTGATGGCGATCGGCAATCCGTTCGGGCTTGGCGGCTCTGTCACCGTGGGCATTATCTCGGCCAAGGAGCGGGACATCAATTCGGGTCCGTATGATGACTACCTACAGACGGATGCGGCTATCAATAAGGGCAACTCAGGCGGTCCGCTGTTCAATATGGAGGGTGAAGTTATTGGCGTGAACACGGCGATCATTTCACCGACGGGGGGCTCGATTGGGATAGGATTCGCGGTTCCCTCGGACACTGCGCTCAATGTCATTGCACAGTTGCGCGAATTTGGGGAAACGCGGCGGGGATGGCTTGGCGTGCGGATTCAGTCGATTAGCGAGGATATTGCTTCGACGCTTGGTGTTGATGAGAATACCGGTGCACTGGTGGCAGCTGTCGAACCTGACAGCCCGGCAGCCAAAGCGGGAATCGTAGGCGGCGACGTTATCTTGAAATTTGACGGCAAGGACGTCATGACCATGCGTGGTCTGCCTCGGATAGTGGCGCAGACTCCGATTGGCAAAAAAGTTCCGGTCGAGATTCTTCGGGAGGGGAAAGGACAGACGCTGCAGGTCGAAATCGGTCGGTTGATCGAGCCGTCAAGAGCCGAGATAAGCGCTAGGCCGACTTCAAAAGGTGAAGGTGATGGACCTGAATTTGAGAAGGGCAAATCCGGTGCTGACGGTGTTGGCATAAAGGGGCTGGAGGTCGCACCGATCAGCGACGAGCTGCGCACGAAATACAAGCTCGGCCGAACGGCCGAAGGTCTCGTTATTACGGCTGTCGATCCTGAGAGCGCCGCTGCAAAAAAGAAACTCAGCGAGGGTGATGTGATCGTTGAAGTGGCGCAGGACAAGGTCTCGACCATTGAGGCCATGGCTGCTGGGGTGGGGAAGGTTCGCAAGAGTGGGCGCAAGGCTGTATTGCTGCGGATTGAGACGTCCCAGGGCGACATGCGCTTCGTTGCCGTGCCGCTAGAGTAGTCGGGTAGTCGCTGTGAAACGGCGGGAGGGCCATTGAATGGCTGATCGGCAGGGTTATCTGGAAAGCTTCACGCGGCTTTTCGTGCCGGTGCACCGGGACGGGCACAAGTTCCTTGGTATTGGCGCCGCAATCACTCTTCTTGCATTCTTAGTGTCGTCGACGCTGGGGATCGTCGCGGCATTGGCGACGTTCTACGTCGGATTTTTTTTTCGCGACCCTGACCGTGTAACGCAGCTGCGCGAAGGACTGGTTATAGCGGCAGCCGACGGTGAGGTGGCGGATGTCGAGGAAGTTTTGCCGCCTTCAGAACTCGGCCTGAAAGGCGGAAAGCGGTTTCGCATCGTAACGCACCTCTCCCCGTTCGACGTGCACATTACCAGGGCGCCAGTTGCCGGTCGGGTCTCTCAATCGGTCTACGTGCCTGGAGCATTTCTGAATCCTACGACGGATAAGGAGAGTGAAGACAACGAGCGCCGAGCGACGGTTATAACGACGCCGGATGAAACCGAGTATGTCGTAGTGCAGATTGCAGGGATGATCTCACGCAGGATCGTAGCATTCGTCCATGAGGGGGATAGCGTTGGAGCGGGACAGCGTATTGGGCTGATCCGCTTCGGCAGCCGCGTTGACGTTTATCTTGCGCCTGGAGCTATTCCACGTGTCTCTGTTGGACAACGAATGGTGGCAGGGGAAACCGTGCTCGCCGATTTCAAATCAACCGAACCCGAGCGCGAGGCCCGCCGCAGTTAGTGCGGCGGCTCGACATTCTCAGAGTGTTCTTATGCCTTGGTGCGGGTCAGGCGGTCGCGCAATGACTTGAGTGCCTGGCTGCTGCTTGCGGCATTGGAGCCGGAGCTTGCCATTCCGGGTTCGGCTGCGGGAGCCGTACGGCGTAGGCTTGGCGCGGGACGTGACGCTGGTGAGGCGCCGGCGTCGCGACGCAGTTGCGAGGATTGGCGAGTTGACTGTCCGCCCGCGGTTTGCATGCGCGGAGCAGGCTGTTGCGGAGCGGCGTGCTGAACTGCGGCTGAGGCAACAGCAGCTGTCTCAGCGTGTGCAACCTGGCCGACTTGTGCTGCCTCGATATTCTCATCGATTTCGTTGCCCGAGTTGCGCCAGCGCTCGACCACATGTTCCAGGAAAGATTCATCACTGTCGCAGGTCTGCCAGCGTTCCGAGAAGCGGGCGGTTGACGAGCGAGGAAGGCAGTCCTGTGGTAAGTCGTTAAACTTGATACGAACTGGTAGCGACACGCCATCACCGAATGCAATGGCTTCACGTTGACCTAGAGCCGGAAGGAATTCGAGCAGTCCCGAGCCGGTGTCAGATACGGCTGATTGAACAATGGCCTGGTCCTTGTCGTTTGACATTCGAAGGGCGAAGACCGTGTTGCACTGAGAAAGAATTGTCGGGTCAATTTCAGCCGGACGCTGGGTGACAATACACAGCGAGGAGCCGTACTTGCGACCTTCCTTTGCAATTTTAGCGATGGCGCGCTTACAGGGCCCGAAGCCGGACTCGCTGGAGGCGGGCACGTAGCGGTGGGCTTCCTCACAAACGAGGGTAACCGGGACCTTGCCTTCGGCCCATACGGCGAAGTCGAATGTCATGCGGCACAAAACCGAAACCACAACGTTGACGATTTCAGGCGGCAGGCCGGTCAGTTCGAGGATGGTAATCGGCTTGTTGTTGACTGGAACGCGGAAGATGCGTCCGAGAATTTGTGCCATGCCATCATAAACGGTCAGCGAGCCAAACATGAATGCGTAGCGGGCGTCCTGCGAAATTTGCTCGATGCGTGACTTGATGTTGCGGTAGGGTGAGAGGTCGCGCTTGTTCTCCAGCTTGCCCATACGATCGTCGATGATCGCGGTGAGGTCGGAGATGCGATAGGGTACTGGCGTATCGACAGTAAAGCGGCCGGCATCGTTCGGGTTGCGGCGCAGGCGACCGGATTGTTCGCCACCGCTGCGGCTGGCGGCATATTTCGCCTTGGCGATCGGGATGAGTTCTTGGAGAATTTCAATCTCGGCTTTGCGCTCGGGATCGGCGAAAAGGACTTCGAGAAGTTCTTCAAACGTCAGTAGCCAGAAAGGCAACTGCATGTTGCGCGGACTGATGACTTCTCCCCACTCCTTGAATGCCGTTGCATATTCGTTATGGGGATCGAGCAGCACGATGTGAGCTGCAGGATTTTCGTTCAGGATCGATCGCAGAATGAGTGCGGTCGTGCATGACTTTCCGGTTCCGGTCGTGCCGAGAATTGCGAAGTGCTTGCCAAGGAGATCGTCGACGCGTACGCGGGCAGGGATGGTTGCATCCTGTCGGAGAGTGCCGACGCTAACGGCCTTGTGATCAGTGCCGCAAAAGGCGAGTCGCAGTTCAGATTGGCCGGCAACTCGGACGCGGTCGCCGAGCGTAGGGTAGATCGTGACGCCGCGATTGAAGCTGAAGCCGCCGTCGTCGAGGCGCCAGAGTTCTCCAACAAGGCCAAGTTCCGCAATCCAGATTTCCGATTCACCGTCGCGCTGGGCGGGGACGGGGACGCTGAGAGCCGAGACGATCGCGAGTACAACTGTCGTCGCAGTGTCGATTGCGAGCAATGTGCCCATTTCCGGACGATCAGCCATGGCGCGGGCCGAGCCTTCGTGGGGGCCGTCCAACAGGACAATCGCCTTGGCGCCCGTCACGGAGACGATGCGGCCGATGGATGGGTCACCGGAGAGCATCTGGACTTTTTCCTCGAGGGACATCTCTTCATTCATCGAACTGTCTCATCAGTTACGTTATCTCTTCTCAAAGCACTGTGCCGCGTGCCTGGGCGGGAGTTACATGGTGGCGGGAGGGCAATAGAATAACGACCTCGGTGCCGACGTCTTTCTGACTTCGAATTTCGAGCTCGCCGCCGTGGAGTTCGACAAGCGATTGGGCGATTGGGAGGCCAAGACCGGTTCCTTCACGCCAGCGCGTTCGTGAGCCATCAACCTGACCGAAGGGCTGTTTCGCAATCTCAAGTTCGTCGGGCGTCATGCCCACGCCAGTGTCGCGAATGAAGATTGCGATG
>JAJFHK010000480.1 GCA_021775655.1 Filomicrobium sp.
CCTTACGTTGTCGACAAATACTCGACCGCGAAGAACGGTGAAGACGTAAACTCGAAGGGCATCTGCCCGGCCGCACTTGGCTCGAAGGACCAGCAGCCTGCTGCCTTCTCGCCGCGTACCGGACTGTTCTATGTCCCGACGAACCACGTCTGCATGGACTACGAACCATTCAAGGTTAAGTACACTGCAGGCAAGGCGTACGTTGGCGCCACGCTGTCGATGTTCCCGGCACCTAACAGCCACGGTGGCATGGGTAACTTCATCGCTTGGAACGCAGGCACCGGCAAGATCGAATGGTCGAAGCCAGAGCCCTTCTCCGTATGGTCGGGTGCTCTTGCAACCGCTGGCGGCATCGTGTTCTACGGCACGCTGGAAGGCTACCTGAAAGCAGTCGATGAAAAGACGGGTGATGAACTGTACAAGTTCCGTACTCCGTCAGGCATCATCGGTAACGTCATGACCTATGAGCACGGTGGCAAACAGTTCGTTGGCATCCTTTCGGGTGTTGGCGGTTGGGCCGGCATTGGTCTGGCAGCTGGACTCACCGATCCTCAGGCGGGTCTTGGTGCTGTGGGTGGCTACGCAGGCCTGAACAACTACACCCGTCTGGGTGGAACGTTGACGGTCTTCTCGCTGCCATAAGCGAAAGATGATCGACAGGGGCCGGCGCGGGGAAACTGCGCCGGCCCTTTTTTTCGATCAGGGCTACCAGTAGGGCTTTCTTCTTCTGAGACGACAGACCTGAATGGATCGGCTAACTGCGATAAGAATCGTTCGACAATCCGCGAACGGGTTCTTATTGATCCTTGGCTTGCCCCTCTGCGTTCAAGGAACGACTTAAACATTAACCAGCTTGCCAAGGGCATACCCGGTTCTCGCCATTTGATGGCCATGTCCTGAGATCACATTGCACGAGCGTGAGGTGGTTGGCAGCCCCGGTCAAATAAAAATATGCTCCGATGGAGGGAAACGCGTGACGAAATTCTGGAAGGCATTATCTGCAACTGCTCTGATCGCCGGATCAGTTCTTATTGGCGGCGTATCTATGGTATCCGCAGAAGCCACAAAAACCGATGACGGTAGTGTCGTGGCCGGCAAGGGCGCAGAATTCGATGAAGACGAAGGTAAGTGGTTCTTGGAATCAGGAGACCCCACCTACCGCATCAAGGAAGACGGAACGGTTGACTTCCTGACCTACCGCGGATTCCAGCGCTATCACGCTGAGTGCCACGTTTGCCATGGCCCCGAAGGAGTTGGCTCGACGTATGCACCTGCGTTGATCGATTCACTGAAGAAGTTGTCGTACAGCGATTTTATAGGCGTGGTGGCGAGTGGCCGCACGGTCAAGTTTTCGAATGGTGAGCTGAGCGTAATGCCCGCCTTCGGAGACAACGTAAATGTCATGTGCTTCCTCGACGGCATCTATACCTACTTGAAGGCCCGTTCTGATGGCTCGCTCGGCCGTATTGGTCGGCCAGCAAGTAAAGACCCAAAACCGAAGGCTGTCGGCGAAGCTGAGAGCGCGTGCCTTGATGGCTAATCAATTGAAAACGATCGGCTCACTTGCCCTTGCATTCTTGGTTCTCGGCGGTATCTCCGCCGAGGCCGCAGAAGGAACTCGGGCAGAGCTCGTAAATCGGAAAGTCCTGCGCGTTTGTGCTGATCCCGCCAACGTTCCGTTTTCCAGCGACGATCCGGAAAAACCCGGCTTCGAGAACAAGATCGCCGAAATTGTCGCGGATGAGTTGGGCGGGATTCCCGTCAATTATTTTTGGTTTCCCCAGGCAACCGGCTTCATCCGCCGTACTCTATTTGCCAAGGCTTGTGATGTGGTGATTGGCTATCCGCAGGGCGCGGATATGGTGCTCAATACCAACCCCTACTACCGCACCGCCTATTCTATCGTTTACAAGAAGGGCAGTGATCTGGAAGGCGTCGATCATCTCCGCGATGAGCGTCTGCAAGGCAAGAAGATTGGGATTGTTGCTGGCACCCCCCCGGCTACATATTTAGGCCGCGCAGGGCTGATGTCGAATGCCAAACCGTACCAACTTTTTACGGACCGTCGGTTCAACTCGCCCATGGAAGACATGATCAAGGACATCCGCAGTGGCGAAATCGCGGCCGGCATCATGTGGGGACCAGAGGCGGGGTATTTTTCAGCCAACGGCGGAGAAGAACTTGCGGTATCGCTGCTACTCAAAGAAGGCCGGCGCCCGCCAATGTCGTTTCGCATCACGATGGCTGTTCGCAAGTCCGATACAGAATGGAAGCACAGACTCAATGAAATCATTGAGAAGCGTCAGGCCGATATCGACAAAGTTCTATTAGATTTCAATGTGCCGATCATCGACGAGAACAATAAGCAGATCACCGCGGCTAGAACTCCCGGTGGTTAGGAGATCCGGCAAGGATCACGGCACATTGAGTACCGAGTTGGGGCTGCCGCCAGGTGGCAATTCATGCGGCCCCAACATTGCCCTTGCGTTATCAGGTGAGCTTGAGTAAACGAACACCTTCGCTTCGAACGTGTGGCCACGATTGCCTGCGCTCCGGCCACTTTACCGCTACAAAGGGGCCGCGACCGAAGCGTTTAGAATTCTCCTTGGAGAGGGCGATTAGCTCAGCGGTAGAGCACTACCTTGACATGGTAGGGGTCACTGGTTCGATCCCAGTATCGCCCACCACTCCAAAGCACCAGCAAATTGATTGTCGGTCTGGGCACGGATTCCAAAACTACAACATTCTCTCAACGCTTCCGGATTGAACCTCTTTGTCTGGACACAACTGCCTCCCGCATTAGTGCCCGCACAACTCAAATGAACTCAATTCTGTTTCTGAAGCGGCGAGGCGGGCCAACGGAGGTCATCGAACGCCCTAATGCCGCCGCCGCCAAATCACTGCAAATACAGGCTCAGCGGCTGCCTGATCGATAATGTTATTTCTCCTCTCAAGAAGTTCGGCCGCTGCAAAGATCGCCGCCGCACGGCTTCATCCGGTCGCCTCCCGGTTGACTTTTCCCATTGCCAACCATAAGTTCCGGCCAACTCCTGTCCGGGGCGATCTAGAATGGCGGGCTGCGGTGATATCGTGGCGCGCTTATTTTATTTTCCCGCCCGGCTCAATCTGAGAAACTCCAATACCTACGGGTTCCGCCATGAAGGTCCGCAATTCATTGAAGTCACTGCGCTCCCGCCACCGTGACAACCGTTTGGTCCGTCGCCGTGGAAAGCTCTACGTGATCAATAAGACTCAGCGCCGCTTCAAAGCCCGCCAGGGCTAATGCCGCGAGCCGGCTTATGCGCTTAGCCGGA
>JAJFHK010000049.1 GCA_021775655.1 Filomicrobium sp.
GCCGCTGCCCAACCTCAAAGTCATTGAAGTCGTGCGCCGGCGTAATCTTCACTGCCCCTGTTCCCTTCTCGGGATCGGAGTATTCATCCGCAACGATTGCAATCTCACGTCCGACAAGCGGCAAAGTAATCAACTTCCCAACGAGATCGCTATACCGCTCATCTTCGGGGTGAACCGCGACGCCGGTATCGCCGAGCATCGTTTCCGGCCTTGTCGTCGCAACCACGACGAACCGCGAAGGGTCGTCTTTCAGCGGATAGCGAAAGTGGAACATATGGCCGCCGGGATCGCGGTCGAGCTGCTTGTTGAGCGCTTTGAAATCGAGGACAACGGTTTCCCCTGCCTCATCCTTCTGACCGTCCGCCCACTTGAACTTGCCTGAAGATTCAACTTGGACAACCTCCAAGTCAGAAATCGCCGTCTGGAATTTCGGATCCCAATTGACGAGCCGCTTGTCCTTGTAGATCAGGCCGGCTTCGTAAAGTTCGACGAATACCTTGAGCACAGCCCGCGACAAACCCTCGTCCATCGTGAACCGTTCCCGCGACCAGTCGCAAGACGCCCCTAGGCGCCTGAGCTGATTGACGATGGTGTCGCCGGATTCTTCCTTCCAGGCCCAGACCTTTTCTACGAATTTCTCTCGGCCAATGTCGCGCCGGCTGGGTTCCTGGAGCTCCATCATCTGGCGTTCGACGACCATCTGCGTCGCAATCCCGGCGTGATCTGTGCCTGGCTGCCAAAGGACATCTCGTCCCCGCATACGCTCGAACCGGCACAGGATATCCTGCAGAGTATTGTTGAGCGCGTGCCCCATGTGCAGTGAGCCCGTCACGTTTGGCGGCGGGATGACAATTGAATAGGGTTCGCCCAGCCCAACACGGGCTTGCCCGGTGTTGGCAACAGAAGTGCCATCACCGCGATTTGCTTTGCCGGATTTGAAGGCCTCGGCTTTTTCCCATTTTTCATGGATGCGCGGCTCGACGGTTGCCGGCTGGTATGTCTTTTCGAGCATTACAGGTACTGGAGTCTTATCTGATGTGGGGACATTAGCGGTGGTACGACCCTCACTGCCTACCGTCAACGAAGACGGCTGGGAAGGCAATAGCAGCAGTAATTTTGAAGGACCATCGGGCAACCCTTTGCTGGGGTCGCCCTCTATAACAGTTTTGAATGCTTCCCGGCCAGGGGGTGGCCGATAGCCTTATTTCGCAGTGCCGTTTGGCTTCTGCCCGGATACTTCTATCTGTTTCTTGACACTATCGGCCATTTCCAGCCGCAGTGCCGATTCAACAATCCGCGGCATATTGTTCTCAAGCCACTCACGCAGCAGAGGTCTCAGCATTTCGGCGACCGTATCTTCAAGCGTACGAACCTTCCCGCCTTCACTCGAGACAACGATATTAGCGACCGACAATCCGTGCTCCAGACTTTGGGTAGCAGTATCAGCTTTGACTGCAACCGTATCTGAATTGGACGCATCTTCGACCGCTTCAGACTCTGCCACTGCAGTTTCCGGGCTAGCGGTAGTCTCGCTCACGGCCTCGGATTTTGTCCCAGTGGAAGGCGCATCAGAGCCGTCGGTGGGGGCCTCATCTTTAGCAGCTTCAGTCGTAACGCTTACAGCGCTCTCGGCTCGATCAGTCGCAGCAGGCGGGAACACCGTCTCTTTCTTTGCTTCTCCAGCTACCGCATCGAAAAACGCACGGCCGGTGTTCGTCGATTTAGCTTCCTCCGGTTCGATCGGCCGCGGTGTTGCTGCAAGAAACCCAACATTGGCCGTCTTGAGAGCACTGTCGCCATTCTTGGCTGTTGGAGGTGATAAGTCAGCAGGTGCGGACACATTCACCTCTGAGTCCTGCGATTCTGACTCGGTCTTTTTCGAAACCGGAGTCTCCGCTGCCTCAGACGAGGCCGCAGCATTCGTGGGCATCGCAGCAATTACCACTTTGCGTCGAGGCTGCTCTGCGATGTTTTCGTCAAGCGGACCACTTTCAGAATCAGTATCGGTTAGACGCTCGGTGAGATCGGAAGACTGCGAAGCAGCCTCTTCCTTCTCTTGTTCCGCAGTACCAAAAAGCCCGGAAGCTACGGAAGCCGGTTGCGGGTCATCGTTGCGAGATGGCCTCAAAGTCCCAAAATCGAAGTCCTGCCGTGGCAGAGACTTAGATGCCGGAGAATTTGACGGCGTGTCATCGGCTGACGGCAACTTCAAGTCTGACACACCGTTAAGATGCCTTGAACCGTTAGTCTCATGCGGCATCCTCTGTTGGAAATGGGCAGCGCCATTTCCAGGGCCTGAACCTGCCTTAGCAGCTGGCGACGGCGAAATCGAAAGGCGCTGTAACGGCTCTTCGAAAACATCGGAAAAATCATCTGCCGGCGATCCAGCAACCTCCGTGCTGCCATAACCACCGATAGGCGGAAGCAATCCAGCCGCTGGAGTTGCCCTCAGATCCACGCTCGAACGTTGTCCAGTTGACTGAGCACCCGAATGCGCGGCGGCTGCGGACTGTGAAGAAGACGAAGCAGAAGGCTGAACAACTGGACCCGGCGCACCACCGGCACCTTCGGTGTTCTCGCCCACCTGTCCCGACGGCGGATCTTCAGAGATAATGTTTCGGATGGAGGCCAGGATCTCCTCCATAGTGGGTTCGCCCGCGCCGTTTGTCGTAGTCATCGAATCCCTCACCACGTTCATCCGGCCGCCCGTCGCGGGCCGTCCGGCTCGTGCGTTCAAGTCATATATCCTGCCAGCGCGCGCTTCAACGCGAAGTGCTAAAAAAGCACTTGACAGATTGAGGGCGCGGCAATTTCGGACGACGCTTCGGAATTGAGCAATTCGAATTCAGGAACCCATCGAATACCGTCTCGCCAATCCTGACCAAGTCGTCATCATAGGCGGGCTTGTGGCGCAAATCAGACATTCGATTGCGCAACCTCAAGGGCTGATGTCGACTAAAACCGGCCAGTTGGTCATTTCAGCGTCCGGTGCCGCCCATGCGACTCCCAAAGGTCCAGGTTCTCGCGGCGGCCATCCGCATGGGTAATCGAGATGCCCCACCATTTTCGGCGCACGTCAAAATAGTGCTGCTCAGGGTCATAGACCGTGGCAACTACGCCTATATTGTCGACATTAAGCCGACCCATGGCAGACAGAAGAGTATATGCAGCAACGATCAGGTTACGGCGCGTTGTCGCCAATTGAACCTGCGAGTTCAACAACTCCTGTTCAGCGTTCAGCACGTCGAGCAGCGTCCGTTGCCCAACTTTTTCTTCTTCGCGAACACCAGTCAGCGCGGTCTGGTTAGAAGCCACCTGGACGCTGTCGGAATCAAGCTGTGCCTGCACCGCTTGGAACTGTGACCACGCCGTTATCACCGCTTCGCGCACCTGGGTACGAGCGTCCTCAACCTCCTGCAGCCTACTGACATGAGTATGCTTCGAAGCTCGCACGCGGGCAGAAACTTCGCCGCCTTGGTAGATCGGCACATTCAGCCGCCCGGTTAAGGTCGTCGACTCGCTTTCTGCCGTCGTTGAAGAAGTATTGAACCTGTTCTGATAGCTCGCCTCGAGATTGAGGGTGGGCAGTAGTTCGCCTCGCACCACGTCGACGGTATGCCGGGCAGCCTGCTCGCGGTAAAGCGCCGCGATCACCAATGGGTTTTCATTTTCACCAACCGAAATCGCTTCATCGAGAGAATTCGGCAGAAGTCTAGAAGGTACGCCCGGTTCAACAAGGTTCGACGGTGCCGAACCGACAACTCGGGCATATCGGGCGCGGCTGCCCTTGAAATTGGCACGAGCAAGATCGAGGGAAGACACTGAACCTGCCCGTCTTGCCCGAGCCTGAGACACGTCGGTCCGCGTCACCTCACCAACATCGAAGCGGTCTTGAGTCGCGCGAAGCTCGCGTGTCAGCACATCGACGTTATTTTCCTGCAGGCGGATCACCGCCCGGTCACGAACCACGTCCATATAGGCGGTTGCCGCCTCCAGCAGGACTTGCCGTTCGATATCTCTCAGAATTTCACGACCGGCACGGACATTCGCTTCTGC
>JAJFHK010000481.1 GCA_021775655.1 Filomicrobium sp.
TTGCTGCGTCTTGTAAGTAGGCTCAAAAAGGAGATTGAAGAACGATGCTTCATTCAAAGGGTGTGGATGCGATCATAAGAAATCGAATAGGCTTAGCGCTCGCTTGCGTCCTTTTAGCTTCCGACATCAATATTGCGCTTAGCGAACCCATCAGTCGAAACAACATGGCTGCCTACTGTCGCGGCGAAGTCTCCGGAATGTACGGCACCAAACCCAGGTATGTTGCGACGGGACAAATTGAGCAGGATGACGAGGGAAACTTGTCGATCAATGGAACAGTCGACAAGGGCAATGAAGGAATCAAAAAGTTCATGTGCCGATTTGATAAGGAGCAAAACTTCATCGATGTCATGGCGATGACAAGCGATGGTAATTTGTGACATTGAAGATCGTCACTACGAAAAGTTCGTAAGTTTAGTTCAGCAACCGTTAGTGGAGTGAAATGACGATGAGAAGAGCTTTCCTTGTGTTATCGTTAGCTGTCTCAAGCTTTTTTGTTGCAGCAACGAGCCACGCTGCTCCAGAAATCAAAATGGGAAGAAATGGAGAGGGCGAAGTAATTTTCAAACATAACAGTTGTGTGGTTTACTATAATAAGCGGGGCCATAAACGCGAAGCGAACTCGAACTGCAAGCCAAAGCAAATTCAAAAAGCTAAAGACGCGATGGCGGGATATCGGCGTGAGCAGGGGCTTGACCGGCCCGCAGGAAATCATAATCGTCCACGGAAGAGCGGTTGGAAAGTGTTGGGCGTCAGAACGGTCAATTTTAATACCGACGTCGACGATATCAGTCCGTCGAACCAGGATGTTTTCAGAGAAATAAAAATTTGTGTGCAAAAGCGCGCAGTTGAATTCAAGGGACTGCTCGTTTTTTATGGAAACAATGTTAGGGACGAATTAGCAATCCGAAAAAAAATCAGGGCCGGTGAGTGCACGCGCAACATCGATCTGAAGGGTAGAAAGCGCGTTATTAAGAAAATTAGAATGCGGTACGAAACCCTCCGGGACAACGGACCGAAAGCGGTCGTTACAGTCTCAGCAAATTAGATCGAGTTATTTGCGAGACCTTTGTTACGGCAATATATGTCTCCAACTCGGCATGTCGGGAACGCGCGCGCCTACGAACTATGGTTCTCGCGTTCCCGGTTTACTAGGCACGGTAATCACCTGACAGTTGCGGCGGTGTAGGGCGGCTCAGTCGGTTCAATTCCAGCATCGCGGATGTGGCAAGCTCGGCCAGAGGGCCAGTGCCAAGCTGCTCTAGGGTGTTCAGAACCCAGTCCACATCGCGTATTGTCCTATAGCGCCCCGGGTGTTGATGGCGAGTGCCCTGGCGGGCGCGAACTCTGTGAGTTGCACGTGAATAATCTTAACTCCGTAGCCATCGAGGGTGTCACTACAGCGCTCGGTCAGCTTGTCTTTGAAGCCCTGCCGGTCCGATTGAATTTCTTCCAGCGTGTGCTTGCTGATGACCTCGTAGATGGCACCTTGCGAGCGCTCCATCACGTCGGACGCTAGATCCGCGATCTGGGCCAATGCCGCGACCACATCGTCGATGTAATATGTCACGAGCGCGCCGGCGATTACGGTCTTCAGGTCCTTCGTCATCACGACCTTCGATTGGATCAGCTGCGTCTGCCGTACAACCGCGATCAACTTGTACTGGGTCGCAACTGGCCAGTACCAGTGCAACCCTGGCCCCCACCGCTTTACGTGCTTGCCCCAGACGAAAGCCACACCCTCGTGCGTTGCTGGAACGATCACCAGCCAAGGGATTAACTTCATCAACGTCTGGAAAATCTCGCCAATCCAACCGAATGCCCGATCCACGCGTCTACTCCGTTGGTTGCTTAATTGCCCCTCTCGGTGTCGCACCGATCAGCGGCCAAATCGACAATTGCAGTCTCGTTCAGTCGACCACCGTTTGGGAAGTGTCCTCGCTTAGGACGACGAGACCATAACCTTCGATGGTGATGGTACCAGTAGTTTTCATGCGCGCGACCCGCCCGTCCGTCGATGCGTCCAGTCTTAATGTGTCCTGGTAGCTTTCGGCGCCGAGCCCGTCTCGCGTCAGATCGATCTGACGCTTGTTGGGGCCTGTGTTGACAATGACGCAGCTCTTGCGGCCATTTTCGGCCCGCGCGAGAACTATGTCGACGCCTGAGAGCCTTGGATCGAGATCGGGGAATCGGATCAAGTCGCCGCGGCCCACATGCTGGGCGATGATTTGCTTGGCAAGGGCTGCTGGAGTCGGCACGCCATCGTTGGTCACGAGTCCGTAGGCGTCGTCACGGCCAAACCAGTGCTTTGACGTGGCCGTCCAACGCATCTCCAGATCGGCCCCGCCGCGCATCAAGTTCAATAGCGCGGAGGCATAATAAGCGGCTCCAAAAACATCGCGGTTGAGCCCTCCGGTGAACGCGTGCTCGTGGTGCGCGATGGTGTTGAGTTCGCCGCAGAAATTGAGAATCTCGCGCTCGCCAATCAGCCGGGCTACGGATCGCGCGCGGGCATCATATTGAGGTGTTCGTGCCATGACCAGGGATTCGAAGACAGGTCCATTGGGCGAGGCTGGATCGTCGACAAGTTTGACCTTGACGGTTTCGACCGGCGCGGCAGGACGCCAGTCGCCATACATGTGCCAATTGACGAATGCGAGGTGATCGTCATCGACGTCGGCTAAAAGCTGCGCGATCCAGTCGAGCCAATAGGCTCGCTGCGTGCCATCGATTGAGGGGCCGCCAATCCTTACGCGTGCACCGTTGGTGTGGGGGGCAAGAAGCTCGACGACGGGCCCGGCAACGGCGCGGTAGATCGTCAGATAGTCGCGGTAGGAGAGGTTGCCACCAACGTCGGGGTTGTTGGGTTCGTTCCAGACGCACCAATACCAGTCCTTGACCTCCTCGCCTCCCCACTGCTCAAGACAGTTCCATACGATTTCGGTAGAGCGCTTGACGAACCGTTCGATGCGCACGGGATCGTCGTGCGGAGGTTCGAACTTTGCGAATGTGATCATTGGCTTAGCGCCGCAAGCAAGAACCGCTTCAACGACTGCAGCAAAGAAATCCCATCGCTTGAAAGGGTCCGGCACTGGCTTATCGAACACGAATAGCCGGACGATCTCGGTATTCATTAATGCCATGCGGCGATGGATCTCGGAGCAATTATCGCTGAACGCGAAACCGGGCCAGCCGTCGATTTCGTTGAAACCGTAGCGCAGACGATTTACCTGCCAGCCCGGCGGAACAGCGCGTGGATTGGCACAGGTCGGTGCATTGTTCTTGGATGTCGTGGCCGCCACTGCCATCGAAATGCTATTCCTCGATGTAGCCGATGAGTTCACGAAGACGTGCCTCGGGACTGTGGAGCTCACGGAAGGTCTTGCGGATGTCCATTACGATTTCGGCATAGTGCTGTGGCCGTTCCAAAACGTCGAGTATCTTCTCGCTGTCCTCTTCGCCGCGGATCATCAACTCGGTCGCACGTTCGCCGAAGATCTCGACGACGTATTCGCGGTTGAGCAAGAACAGCGGAATTGTTCCCGCGGCCGGCGTCTCGAACGTCCGGCAGGTGACAAAACCGAGCTGCTCGAACACCGGGCGGTACACGACCGGGTTGAAGACGCCCTTCTCGATCGTAGGCGCGACCTCGTCGAAGGGTACCGCAGGCAGCCCCTCGAAGCGGTGTTGTTTCATGTATTCGCGGTTGACGTAGTGCTTGAGTTTGGCTTCTCCGTGCTCCATCCAGTCGATGATGTCGCCCCAGCCTTCGCCGACGAGTCCTACGCGACCCACCTTGTCTCGGACCTTTTCGATCGCCTGAAATACTTTCAACATGCCGCGCCAGCGGTGCTTGGTGTGGCCGACATAGATCATATCAAACGGCTTCTTGTTGTCCGTGCGAATCGGCAACTCCCAGCCCGGGTCGTAGATGTGAAACAGAAATGAGCGCACGTTCTTGCGGCGCGGGCGGTAAGTCGGTTGAAAAATCTTGTCGGTCAGGCTGTCGCAGAATGCGATCCACTCCGCGCTCGCTTCCATCGAGCGATGGTTATAGTCGCCCATGAACCAGATCGGCTCATTGTAGTGGCCATCGCAATCGATGACGATGCGTCGTTCTCGCGGTACACTCGTGAGGAGTCTCACCCAATCGACGTTGTCGCCGAATTGGAGGTCGGTCGTCCATTCGACAACGAATACGACGGCATCGGCATTCGAGATATCCTTCGAGTAGTTCAGCGCGAAGGCCCACTCCGGAGGACCGTAGACGATCACTTCGTGCCCCATCGCCTCGGCTGCGCGCGTGTAGCCTCGCAGGTCGAGCATAGAGCCCGCGTTTTCGAAACCCCAGTAGACGAAGACGATTTTCATGCGCGGTGGTCCGGGGTCGAGAACGTCGGCTGCTGCAATGGGATCATGCGGGAAGAGCCTCAAGCGTTTCGAACAGCTCACGCGCCCGCGCCTC
>JAJFHK010000482.1 GCA_021775655.1 Filomicrobium sp.
GAGGAAAGCCTGCAACCAGCCGCTGTCAAGCTGCTCGGCTCACCCATCGTCAGCTTTAATGGCATTTCGACCTATTCGTGCCGCAACCGTAACGGCGCTCCGGGCGGCAAACTCAGTGAGCACGCGCTGGCAAACGCGTTGGACGTGGGAACGTTCAAGCTTGCCAACGGCAAGACTGTAAGGGTTCTTTCCGATTGGGGGCCGACTGCACGGGATATCGAGCGCGATACCGATCCGGTCATTCAACCTGTCGCCGAACAAGCGAAGCCCAAAGATAAGCGCAAAGTCCGACTCGCCTCAATTGACGGGCAGCAGCTTTCACGCCGCCAGATTCGGCGCCTGAAACGACAAGCAGAGCGTCAGGCCGCACGTGTGGTACCGCCGGTCCCAATTAAGAAATCGGTGGCGCTGAAGAAGAAGTCACTTGAGAAGAAGACTCTCGTCAAGCTTTCCAGGGCATCAAAAGTTGGGGCACCTATTCCGGCGAAGAAGCCGGAAGTCAAAAAGGAGCGAAAACGAGTTGCAAAGGCACCGCGGCCGAAACCGACCAAGGAAATGCGGTTCCTCAAGCGAGTTCATGCGGACGCATGCAAGTATTTTGGTACCGTTCTTGGTCCTGAGGCCAATGAAGCCCACCGTGACCATTTCCATTTCGACTTGGCCCCACGCAGGCGGAAGAATTACTGCCGCTGAGTGGTGCCCTCCATGGTATCCGAATGGTCGCTGTAGCGGGGGTTATCGCGAGGCGTTCACCACACGTTTGAATTTCCGGTCAAAACTGTTTAGCGCCGCTTAGCAGTAAGCTGGCGCATTCCCGTACTAAAATCTCTGTTCAGTCCCGACCTTCTCAACCGCTAGTCTAAATTACGACTTGCCAATGTTGGTCAGGCCTCGCAGCATAGTTGTTCGTGCCGATTGGCTGAAAATGAAAAAGGAACGCCCATGGAAGAGCGATGGCTCGGCACTTTGGGGCCACGCGTCTCCTGCGTCAGTCTTGGCTGTATGAACCTGGCTGGTGCATACGGGCCGTTATCGGAGGAGGGCGCGCTTCGACTTCTCGACCGCGCGGTCGACCTCGGCGTCAATCACTTCGACACAGCAGATATCTACGGAATGGGGCTCTCTGAAGAAATCATTGCCAAGTTCCTGCGTGCACGTCGTCGTCGGGTGACGATTGCCAGCAAGGGTGGCGTTCGATTCATGCGCGCCACCGGTCAACGATACATCGATAATTCACCAGCCTATATGAAGCAGTCTGTCGACAATTCTCTCCGGCGCCTGGGGGTTGAGCGGATTGATGTGTATTACGTCCACAGACGGGAGATTGACCGGCCGATTGAAGAAGTCATCGGCGGGCTTGCAGACCTCAAGCGAGCCGGCAAGATCGGAGCCATCGGGTTGTCCGAAGTCAGCTCAGAAACCTTACGCAAGGCACACAGGGTCGACCGCATCGCTGCTGTGCAGAGCGAATATTCGCTTTGGTCAAAGGTGCCTGAACAAGACCTCCTAAAGACGACAGCACAACTCGGGATCGCACTGGTTGCTTTCTCGCCGCTGGCACGCGGGATGCTAACTGCGTCGCCGCCCAATCCCTTGGATATGACCGCACGCGACTTGCGCAAACGCATGCCACGCTTTTCGGAAGAGAATTTTCACAAGAACCTGGCAGCGATGGACGCCTTCCGTTCGCTTGCAGCAGATCTTGGTCAAGACCCCGCGTCGCTCGCTATCGCTTGGGTGTTGTCGCGTGGCCGTAACGTCGTCGCGCTACCGGGAACGCGGTCTGGTGACCATCTTGAGGTGGCCGTCCAGGGAGCATCGTTGCGACTTGACGCGGAAACCGTTGAGCGGATCGAAAGTATCTTCCCAGATAATTTCCCATGGGGAGCACGCTACGGCAATGCTCAGCGACTCGGCGTAGAGGTCGTTTAGACAGAGATTTTCTTTTTTGCGCCAAGCGAATCTCCGCAGCGCTTCAACCCTCGTCAAGCTGGCACGTCACGCTTCTGAGACGTCATCCGAGTCCGGGTGTGCGATCTGTTCGGCGCGCTTGCGTACTGCTATGGCGAATACGATTATGGCCAAGCCGAGGGCGGCCATGAACCAAGTCTGCCAGATACTGTAACTAAACGCGATCATTAATGAGGTCGTGACGAATAGCGCGATCGCTGACGGTTGCACGGCTGCTTCCAGCCTAGAGATAACCCTCATCGCAAGCAGCCCAATCGCCAGGAATAGTGCCGCGCCGACTACGCCAAGTTCATACCAGACCTGCAAATAGGCGTTGTGGGCATGATTGGCAAAGCCCGACTTGAATTGGCCGAGGTCGCGCTTCCGACCGGATTTGGCTGTGGCTTTGTGCATGGCCTTCCGGGTTGCGTCGGCGCCTACTCCCAGGATCGGCGAGCGGAGTACTTCCTCGGCCGTCGTTCCCCAGATCACTATGCGATGGCGCGCGGACTTGAACAGCAAATCCGAATTGTGAAAATTTGCCTGGAATGCCATCAGCGCCAGCGGCACTGCGAGAATAACCGCAACGGCCCAACAGCCGGAAACAGTATTGCGGAGCAGATTTAGGTTGCCCCATGCCAAACCGTAGACAATCACCCCCCCTAGAATCGCAATTGTGGACGATTGGTGGGTTCCGAATATCAGGATGATACTGGCACCCCCCACAATGGCGGCCAATCCGATACCGCGGCGAATGCGGTCGGGATCGTGTAAAGCGAGCATGATTGCGGGCCACAACAACCATGTGAGGATCGCCATACGGCGATTGAGATTGGCATTGGTGACCTTAACGACGGTTCCGTGGACGTCGACCGTGACGTGTTTTGAAAGGTTCGCATGCGATGAGGGAATTGCCGTCATGATCGTGCGCGTGATGAGCTGATCGGACAGGATTTCAAAACAAACAAGCATGTAGCCGACGATGATGCCTGTTAGCGCTCCTTCGCCCAAATAATGCGCATAGGGGCGGGAAGCAGCATTAATCGTTCGGAGTGCGAACCAGACTGTAAAAGCGATAAGAATCGTGAAGATCGGCTTCAGGAGGCTATGCACCGGCGCGGGGGACCAAGCCGCCGATAACATGGCCCAGCCGGAAAAGGCCAACACGACGAAAAACGCCATGTCCATAGTCGATGGCTCGCGTGGCAAGCTGCGGCGCAAAAGATTTTCGACGACCGCCAACAGCAAAACGAGCATCATTATGACCGTTGCAAGCCGCGGTGCGATGATCGTGGTCGTCAGGACCACGCCGGTTGCGATCCCCGTCCACCACGCCCTGCCGAAAAGTTGCATTCGTGCCAACCCACCCCGGTTCGTAAGCCCCATGCAAGCGGCTATACGCCAGCCGACAGTTCTGGAGTCAAGCGCCGGGGACGGATGCCCCTTGAATGAACTCGCCGTTTGCCAGACTTTTGTGCCTTTCGCGGCGGCCTTCAGTTTGACTTGGAAGGCTGAAATAGGAGGTCGTGGGCTCAAACGACACGAGGAGGCTGGGTATGTGGCCGCAAGGTAGACACGCCGCGGATCGCGCGCGCGATGGCGCATTGGATGAAGCTTTGGGCCGCAATTCTAGGTCCGGGGGGTTGCTGGCAACAGTGGTTTCTGCACTGGCATTGGTATTCTCGGGATACACCTACTACGAATCGGTAATGCGCGCGCCCAAACTGGCTGTCTATGTGCCGCCAGGGATGGAATACACCGACCCGGACCGACCGGATAACCCATTCGAAGTTTTCGTCATTCCAGTGACGCTTGCGAACGACGGCGCGCGAACGGGGACGGTCCTGTCCATTGATCTCGAAGTGACCAACAAACGAAGTGGAGACCAAAAGCTGTTTTATGCAGCCCAACTTGGTACATGGGGGGAGATGCCACAAAAGCCGTTCGCCCCGGTGCCGCTGTCTGGTCGAGCGTCGTTCTCAAAAGCCGTTCAGTTTTTCCCAAGGGTTGGCGAAAAGGTTCCGCGAATTCTCGATCTGGAACCAGGCAATTATTCCTTCAAGCTGACTTTGCAGACTGCCACGACCGGCGGTTCGGGTTTACTCCCCGGCGGGAGTGCGTCGCCGCTCGTATTCGAACGCCAAATCGGCCAGATTGACTACCGCAATTTCGCGGGCACGGGGACGATGTCGATGTGGACCGATGACTACAAGTCTGACGGTAATTCTCAGTAGGAGCAATAATATTGCAAGGTGGGGTTGAAGGTCGGCTTCAGATGCGAGCCGATACTTTTCCCGCCGCTATGCAACATGCGTTGTCGCACCCTTAGCGGCGGTCGCGTAAATGTGAATTATCCGCCGCGGGTGTTCGACGCAGTAGCGTTGAGTGAATCCAATTGCATTGTTATCTGTCTGCACATACCGGCAACTCAACGTCGCTCTAGAAATCCGTTCTAGATCATAGACGTATAAGAATATTGGACGCGGTGATCTGCGTTACGACGAGGCCATGAAAGTCGATTAGATGGACACAGCTCCGACCAGTTTATATACGACCGGAAGCGCAACTTCCGGCCGACTATCGCGGGAGGAAGTCAAAGCCTTCAAGGCTCGCGATAACATTACGAACCTGCGATACATCGCGGGAATCTACGTGGTCAATCTGACGGCAATCGCTGGCGGAGTTTGGGCCGTTGAGGAGTATATCAGCGGAGGTCTACCTCTTGGATTGGTCGTCCCAATTGCGATCATTGCAGTTCTCGCCGTTGGAGCTTCCCAGCACCAGCTCGGTGGTGTGATCCACGAGGGGACGCACTACACACTTTTCGCAAATCGCAGGTTTAACGAACTCGCGTCTGACTATCTGGGTGGATTTCCAATCTATACTTCG
>JAJFHK010000483.1 GCA_021775655.1 Filomicrobium sp.
GAGAGTGCCGAGGAGTTTTTGCCACTGCTGGGTCCTAAGACCGCTGTCGTCACCGCGATGAACGGAATCCCGTGGTGGTACTTTTACAAGTACGGGGGGGCACACGAGGGGCATGTCCTAACGTCTGTCGACCCAGGCAGCAGGCACTGGAAATTTATCGGGCCGGAGCGCGCAATTGGTTGCGTCGTCGATCCAGCCTGCGAAGTTATAGAACCTGGCGTGATCAAGCACCGTGAATTCAAAAGGTTTACCATTGGCGAACCGGATAGAACACGTTCGAAGCGCTTGCAGAAGCTATCCGTCGCCTTAACCGAAGCAGGCTTTGAAGCACCCATCCGGGACGACGTGCGTTGGAACGTCTGGCTGAAGCTTTGGGGCAATGTTTGCTTCAATCCGGTAAGTGCTTTGACGCACGCAACGCTGGATCGTGTGACGAGCGAGCCAGCTCTACGCGAACTTTGTAAAACCATGATGTATGAGGCCAAAGCCGTATCTCAGGCGCTCGGTCTCGACATCCCCGAAGAGATGATTGAACGTCGCCTAAACGCGGCGGGTTCGGTCAAGGGACACAAGATCTCGATGCTGCAGGATTTGGAACGCCAACGCAGTCTCGAACTCGATGCGCTTGTTACCGCCGTACAAGAACTGGGGCACCTAACTGGCGTAGCCACACCCGCGATCAATATCGTGCTTGCAATGACCCAAGAGCGAGGCCGTCAAGCCGGCCTCTACAGTGGCTGAGTAGATGGTTTTCCATTCTTTATCGCCCATCGAATCCGTCTTCCCTCGGATAGTCGAATCCGGCCTAAAACCCCGGCTGCCAACTCTTCAGCTTTTGGACAAAAGCAAAATACGTTCAATGGGCCAAGCTCCGTGGTCGTCCTCTTCCCCTTTGAGTCATCAGCCGTCCTGAGTGCGTTCGCGCACGATATCCGGTGGTACCTTATCAGCCGACAAGTTTGCACGGACTTCAGGTTGACCCTCAGTAGCCGACACTGCCCAGCGCTGCGCTGACTTCGCCGACGGGCCAAAGAGACTCAATTGGAGCGGCACGAGACTGAGCGGTTTGGTCCAGAGATCAGATTGTCACCGCGGTTTGGATAGAAAACGAGAGATTGACTCAAAGTGGCAATTTTAATATCTGAAATATCAATAAAGATGTCTTGAACGTTAGTATTAGCGACTTTCGGTATCCACCTTGATCACTGGGCCCCAAATGCGCGCGGCACGTGCCCTTCTCGGCATCGACCAGAAGACTCTGGCCGATCTTTCCGGCCTGTCCGTCCCGACGATCCAGCGCATGGAAGCCAGCGCTGGCAACGTGCGCGGCGTGGTCGATAGCCTCACCAAGGTTGTCGCCGCGCTCGAGTTTGCGGGCGTCGAGCTGATCGGTGAGGGCGTGCCAAGCACGGCTGGTGGACGTGGTGTCCGCTTGAAGTCTCCAGACCCAAAACACTGAACCCCAAACTACGCGACGGCGACCGCCGACGATCCCGCCGCAAATCATTCGAGGTGCGGCCACAAAAATGAGACCCCAGACCAGTCCCAACAGCGACGCGCCCAGCTTCGTAGAGCGTTACACTCCGAAACTCGTGACCATCCTGCGGGAAGGCTACGGTCTGGCGCAGTTGCGTGCGGATGCCATCGCAGGTCTGACCGTCGCTATTGTTGCACTACCGCTCTCCATGGCAATCGCTATCGCCTCGGGCGCGACACCGGCGCAAGGGCTTTACACCGCTATTGTCGGCGGCTTCCTCGTCTCTGCCATGGGCGGATCGCGGTTCCAGATCGGCGGTCCTGCTGGCGCCTTTATCGTGCTCGTGGCGGCAACGGTAGCGCAGCACGGCATGGACGGGTTGATCCTCGCGACCTTCCTCTCCGGCATGATGCTGGCCGCGACGGGTTTCCTTCGGCTCGGCACCTTCATCAAATTCATTCCCTTTCCGGTAACGGTCGGATTCACCGCCGGGATCGCGGTCATCATCTTCGCCAGCCAGATCAAAGAGCTCTTCGGGCTGACACTGGAGCATGAGCCGGGCGAACTCCTCGAGAAGCTTCCCGCCCTCTGGGCCGCCCGCGATAGTCTGACGCCCGCCGCTACCCTCGTCTCGGTGGCGACGGTCGGCACCATCCTCGTGCTGCGCCTCTTGCGGCCATATTGGCCAGGCATGCTAATTGCGGTCGGTGTAGCGGCGCTTGCGACAGCGCTCCTGAACCTGCCGGTGCAGACCATCGGCACAAAATTTGGCGGTATCCCTTCCACCCTACCAGCCCCCAGCTTGCCGGACCTTTCGGTTGAAAAGATCATGGCGGCTCTTCCCGCCGCCTTATCCTTTACGCTTCTGGGCGCAATCGAGTCGCTTCTCTCAGCCGTCGTCGCCGACGGCATGACTGGACGGCGCCATCGGTCCAACTGCGAACTCGTGGCGCAAGGTGCGGCCAATATAGGCTCGTCACTCTTTGGCGGTTTCTGCGTCACGGGGACGATCGCCAGAACTGCCACTAACGTGCGCTCTGGCGCACATGGGCCGGTCTCGGGCATGCTGCACGCCCTGTTTATTCTGCTCTTCATGATGATCGCCGCACCGCTCGCGGCCTACATTCCGCTCGCCGCGCTGGCAGGCGTCCTCGCCGTTGTCGCTTGGAACATGATCGAGAAACCCGCCATCGATATCCTCATCCGTTCGGGGTGGGGCGAGGCCACGGTGCTCGGTGCCACCTTCTTCTTGACTATCTTTCGCGACCTGACCGAGGCCATTGTCGTTGGCTTCGCCCTCGGGTCGGTACTCTTCATCCAACGCATGAGCAAGACGACTGAAATTACGACGCACACCCCCTTCGTCGGCCGTGACGAGGCCGACACCGCACGCCCGCGAGGAACCTATGATGAAGAGGCTGCTTCAAACCCCGAAGTCGTCGTCTACCGCATCACGGGAGCACTGTTCTTCGGCGCAGCCGCGTCCATTGGATCAGTACTTGACCGTATCCAAGACAGCCATAAGGCACTGATCGTCGACTTCTCAGCCGTGCCCTTCCTGGACTCGACTGGAGCCAACATGATCGAGGGGCTCGCGCACAAAGCCCATATGCGAGGTGTCGAACTCTGGCTTACGGGAGCGACCAGGGACATCCAGCGGGTCTTCGTGACCCATGGTTTGAAGCGACCGCTTGTTCGTTATTCAGCCACCATCAACGAAGCACTGGAAGCTAACTTAGAAGTCGCTAACGAGAGTGTAGAGGCCGGTTTGAACTCTGGACTTTGAAATATGGATCTTGTGTTTCTGTGGAAGGTCGATTCAGGGTCAAAAGCTCGCCTCAGCTTGCCGTACTGTTTGCGGCAGGTCTAACTTCAGCAGCGGAAATTTGGGCGGAATAAGCAGGGATCTTCAGCTCCGCCCTCAGATCGCCATCCAGCCCGGCGCCGGACTGAGGCTGTCGGCTCCAGTCAAATCCCTGTACCACTTTGCCTGAAACTTAAATCCCTATAGAACCCAGTGGCACACTCTCAGCCTCAACGCCCGCGATTTCCTGCCTTGGCGCTTCTGCGACGCCGGCCACAGCATGCCGCGCGATTACCGCATGCCGGCGTCCCAGAAACCTGCACAGATGCGAGCGTGGTCGGCTTGACAAAAGCTGCCTTGAGGTTCGTCCGGTCATGAAAGTTTTGCGGAATTGCAGCGGCGGCATACAACTGGCACGCCGAACCCACTACCCGTGTAATTACCCCACCTCAAGCTCTTCCAACTTCACGCGGTATAAATGCGAGATCTGTATCACCAGGTTTTGCACCAAGAGACGTCAGGAGCGCATGTACTTGTCCTCGGTGATGAGTCTGATGATTGAAGAAATGCGTGACGCACACATCCCGTGGAGTTTCTTGCCACGCATTCAATGCGAGAGAAAACCATCTTATTTCGCTTGTGAGATCTGAGATGTCTAGCGCATCGGCCCATAGCTGTATCGTCTGATCCATCCGGATGCGTTCGCATTTTAGCTCGTGCCACCCTTCAATCATGTGCGGAAATTCAGCGATACTGCCAAGTTCGAGGGTCTCGCATGAAAGTCGTGCCAACCAAACCTTGTCCGCCCACAGCACATGACAAAGTGTGCCATGAACGGATCCAAAAAACGCTCCTTTGTCGACCCGCCTTTCAGCGTCATTCAGCGTGTCCGCCGCATCATAAAGATTTTTGTTTTGCCAAGCGTTGTATCGAGCCATCATTCGTACCCACGCTCGATTGATCATCACCATGCCCCCATCTTCAAAATGACTGGCTAAATTCAACCCGGATCACGATTTCCGTTGTGTCAGCGCCAAAGATCGCCTCTCATTCAACACCTCGATCCATTCAGACAGTTGAGGTGCATCGTCCTCCCATGAGATATCCGGCAACCTGAAGCGAATATAGCCGAATGCGACTGCCACCGTCAGGCCTGCGAGATCACAGCGAGCAGGCTCCAATTCACTGCTTGTCGATGGGCGAATACGCAAGAGCGTCCCATGTACCGATTCCAAGCGCTTTGCGATCCTTGGAAGCGCCGCAAGCCACCGCGCCGTGAGAACGGACTTTTCCGCAAAGCGCTGCTGAACCACAGCACCGAACGCGCAATCCATAGCCGCGCGTGCGAGTCCAAGGACCTGAAGGCGATGTGCAGGTTCGGGCTGCGATAGGACCGCAAGGTCTGTACGCTCTGAAACCGCTATGAGGTGATCAGCAATGCAGTTCGACTCACTGATTGACGAACCATCATCAAGAACCAACGCCGGGATTTTTCCCGCTGGATTAATTGACCAAAACGAATCCGTCGCCGTCCACGGATCGACATCGACGAATTCAGTTTGCGCGGCAAGATCGGTCTCGATCAGACGAACTCGCGCAAGGCGTGCATAGGGCGAGGCATTGTTCAGATAGAGTTTCAATATTTGTTGTCCTCCCGATCCGTCGAGCTGAAAAGGATGAAGATTGCCGAGAGAGCAACCGCTCCACTCGATGTTGCGAGTACGGCTGACAAGCTTCCCGTTGCCGCGTGTAGCCATCCGGCAAGACCTGGTCCAAGTGTCTGACCTCCGGCGAATGCGGTCGTGAGAACGGCGACCGCGCGCTGAACGTCATGACCGAGCGTGAGACGATGAGCTTCCTTCAGCCCAGCCATGGTGATCACCATGAAGGTACCCCCAACCGCGACAGCGGAAAGGAGGATCGGGAATAGGCCGGGAACTGCGACGGGCAGCAACAGTCCGAGCGCCAGCACAAGTTGGCCTGCGAACCATATTGTTCTGCTGCTGAACCTCGCGTGCAGCTTTGCCGCCGCCAGCGTCGATAGAAGCGCAGCAACGCCGAACATCGGCCAGCCCCAACCAAAAGCCAGCGGGTCCGCCACGAACTCTCGCGCCATAACAGGAAGGTAGGTGGCCGGAATCACGTATCCAAAGCCGGCCATACCATACGCAATTACGACGCCAGCTGGCAGCCGCGTCGTAGCTCCCAAATTGGTGGCCGCGACAACGGGTGACAGCTCCCTCCTACGATCAAGTAGGACCGCCACGGCCATTGTTGCAACGAGCGCAATTGCTCCAAAAACTGCCCAGCCGATCGTTGACGAATATCCCGCGTGCATCATGCCAAGGGTCAAAAGACCAACCAGCATGATTCCTATCCCAACCCCGGAAAAGACCCAGCCCTGTAATTCACTCTGACCAGCAAGGTTGAGTTGCCTGACAATAGTGCTGCCGACGAATACAAGCACCACCGCACTCAACGCACCTGCAAGAAACCGAAGCACCAGCCAGGCGGCGTATGAACTCATTAGCGCCATGCCGATCGATACGATCCCCACTCCTGCCAGTGCCGCCAGAAGCGTCGACACCGACAGCCGTCGTAATCGCACAGCAGCCAGCGCGCCCGTCCAATATCCGAAAAAATGTATCGACGCGATGATGCCTCCACCCGCCATTGTTAGGCGCCCCTCCTCAATCATCAGGGGTAAGAGCGGCGTGTAAGCGAAGCGACCAATGCCCATTGCCACAACAAGAGCCAGACATCCAGATAATGTCAGCCCAAAAGTTGCGACGGGTGGCGTGGAACTACTGTGTCTAGTCACCGCCACCATGTTGCACGCCTATCCGCATAACAGTCGGGGGCTCCAAAGGCTGCGGATTCAATCTGCGATCGTGTCAGCCCGATATCCTTTAACTCTCGATCATCCAATCGTTGCAAAGCTCGAGTGGCACGAGCGACCTTTCGGCGCTTGATAACGGCAACAGCAATCGCCGTCCCGCCGATAAGAAAACGACCCGCAACCAAATCCGAGCGAAGGTCCACGACACCGGCCTCCAATCCGTCGAGAAGGGCCGTGGCGACAATCACAGATCGCTCGCCCCGCCGCCGAACATTCATTTACCGGTTGCAAGATTAGATCGCCTTAGTCATCGTTAAAAATGAATAGTTATGAAGGTTCACATCACAAAAAGAGATGTACATGAATGGCCTCGACCTCCGGGCACTTGAAATCTTCCGTGCCGTCGCTGCCGAGGGCAGTATCTCCAAGGCGGCGCAGAAACTCCATCGCGTTCAGTCAAATGTCTCAACCCGCGTCAAGCAGCTTGAAGACCAACTCGAGATCGAACTCTTCGAGCGACGCAATCGACGACTGACTCTCACTACGGAAGGCCGACTTCTCCTCGCCTACGCTGAACAACTTCACGAACTGTCGGCGGAGACGTTGGAGGCTTTAAAGGACGGCAGACCGCGCGGCACATTCCGACTCGGCACAATGGAGAGTACCGCAGCCGCCCGACTGCCAGCTATCCTTTCGGCATATCATACACGCTATCCTGACGTGAATTTCGTCCTTCAGACCGCAACGGCCGGCGCGCTCATCGAGCGCCTCCGAGCGTACGCTCAAAGAGGAGTTGCGGCGGCATGGCTGCTTCTCAAAGATCGGCGGCAAGTTGTACGTAACGCCTGAACAGTATCAGCGATTTCTACAGGTGACTGAACTATGCCCCTCAAACTCACCAAGCGCGGCAACATCTGGCACCTTGCAGAAACCGTTTCTGGTCGACGCTACCGCGCGAGCACGCGAACTGCTTGCCGAGAAACTGCCGAGCGAATACGTGCGGAGACGGAAGCGCGCCTCCAGCGTGCAGCACTCTACTGACCGGAAAGCGAAGCCACTTTCGCAGAAGCCGTCGTCGAAGATCTCGAAGCGGGCAAATGCCCTAAATACGTGACCCCGCTACTCGACGCCCTCGGCGAAACCAAACTGGCCTCGATCAAGCCCGGCACCATCAAGGCCCTCGCGCAACGTTTGTACGCGCACGCTAGGCCTGCCACTCAGAACGGCATGTGATTGCACCAGCGAGGGCGATCATCAACCACGCCGCGGATTTGGGACTGTGTGCTCCAATCCGCGTCAAGAATTTCTCCGTTGCCAGAGTGGAACGCCCGGCCGGCGATCGCGAGTAGATCGACGCCTTTCGCCGAAACTGCGAGAACAGATACATTCGCTGCTTGGCATTTTTCATGTTCACAACCGGCGCACGGCTGAGTGAAGCCCTTGCCCTTGCGCCAGGTCACCTTGATCTCGACAACAAGCGGGCGACAATCGAAGTCACGAAGAACGGGGATCCGGGCACCTTTTTTTGACCGACGAACTGGTCGAAGAGCTCCGCGACCTACCCCCGAAACGGACGCTCTATGGCCGCGGACCGCTCAAGGTATTTGGCTACGCGCACCACCGGTCGTTCTATTCCATCAGGGACAAGACCATCGAAGCTGCCGGCATCGAACGCCTCACGCCTCACGAAGCTGGCCGCCACGGCTTCGCGACTGAGGCAATCGTGAGGTCCGGCATCGACGTCGTCACGACGGCTCGGCTCGGAAACTGGAAAGACACGAGGGTATTGCTTGAGCGCTATGTGCATCCAAAGGGCCTCAACGGTATCGCCGAATCGGTATTCGGCAGCAGGCGGATTGACACACCAGTGACACAGACAGAACCAAAATCGAAAAAAAAACGCATTTGAAATCAATAAAGTAGTGGATTCTGCAAAGCCTCCCGTTGGGGGGAGGTGGCCCACCTGAAGGGCTATCCGAAAGCCTGAACGTCCGCAACACCGACGTTCGATGGAAGCAACAAAATTCACTAGAAAGCACGAAACGGCGGCGCTTCCAAAAGCACCGCCGTTTCGCACAGGGCCCGTCCGCATGCCCTGGAGCTTTAGTCAGACCAAATCAGTTTACTTCAAACCGAATTCCGGCACGCAGTTGGTGTTCGTGCATTTCACCAATCGACACTTTCGACGCACCACCGAATTGATCACCGCGGATTTGAATTGCGGCATCCGTCGAGTCGACGAACAGATAGCGGTAGTTAAGGTCGAGCAGCGCGTAGTCATTGAGACGATAGCCAACACCCGTCGACAGCATTGCCGCGAATGAAAGATCATGGGTTTTGTCTTTTACGTGCACCCTGTCCCGCTCCGTACGTGGGCTAGCGCACTGTCCGGTGGCTTCATCGCACCTCCAGGAGGACTCGGCCGTGGTATGCACGCGGCGCAGTTCGTTCCAGGCAAATCCGATACCGCCGCCGATGTACGGCGTGAAGCGCGATTGCGGACCGCGGTTGAAGTCGTAATAACCATTGAGCAGGAAGATGCCACCGCTCAACGATGTCTTGTCTTGCACCGTTCCACGGACCTCATCCCATTGGCCAGCACGTACTGGCGTATTAAAGTTATAGACGCCTTCGATTTCGACTTCGCCCTTGGTCCGGGTCTCTGCCGTGAGATCAACGCGGAACTGATTGCCGATGTACATGCCGGCGCCAACACCGACCGTCACGAACGTATCGAAGTCGTCATTGAGCCAGGTCGACGGCAGCTGTTGGCGACCGTAATCTCCATCGTCAGCGTAATAGTAGCCCGCCTCCGATGAATCCTGAGCATCACCCATGCCAATACCGGCATCCGCGCGGAAATAGTAGCGCGCCGAGTATTCCGGAACCGGAACAGGAGCAGGAACTGGAACCGCTGCCGGCCCAGTATCCTTGATGCTGCCGGCTCCATAATTCCAATCCGCCGCAGAAGCCGGGACACTGATCGCGGTGACAACCGCAATCGCGAGCGAAAGGCTGAGTACATTGAGTTTCATATCGTCGATCTCTCTTTTCCGCGGGGCTAGACCGGAACGCGAAAAAACCGGTGTCACCTAGACTGACATTTGCAAACTTGGCTGGTTTACCGCTGGTTAGTTCCAGTCGTAGCGCAGTCCGAACTTCACTTCGTGGGCATGTAGATCTTCCAAAGTCGGGTCATTCGAAGTTACGCGGCGACGACCACGCGGCGTCGCGACAAGCGGGCCGGTCGTGGTTTCACCCATGTGCAGAAAGCGATAGCCAACGTCGAACTTGACCCGGTCGAGCAGCGCCACCGAAACTCCGGCCATCAACGCGCCCGCGACGTCATTTGTGCTGGCCCCTGCAATCGTGCCGGTGCCTCCGCCCCTAAGTGCAACGGTACCGTCTTTGGTTTCGTGATGGACGTAACCCAAACCCACGCCGATGTAGGGTGTGAACTGCGAACGCAAATCGAAGTCGTAATAAGCGTTGAACATCACCAGCGTGCTTTCGAGCCCGAAGTCGCGCACGCCAGCAATTCCTGTCGCCGTGCTCGACAGCACACCCGACGCATCTGCCTCGAAGCGCCGCTCGACGGTTACGTCACCGCGCAAACTAGGCGTGAAGTAGTAGCCGACACCTCCCCCGAGACCCCAAGCCCCGCCCATCTGCTCGCCGACCAAATCGTAAATACCGTCTTCGACCATGACCGGGTCGTCATGCTCACCGTACAACCCATCCAGGCGCAGGTAGAACGTGGGACGCGACTGCATCATGGGATCAGGCGCGTACGAATCCTTTAGGCGCGCACCATAGGTATCGCCATATAGATCAGCAGCACCGGCAGAACCGGTCCAAAAGGACAATAGGAGAGCGCTCAACGCGAGGGCGCCGCTGGTCCTGATCATGATACCCCTCATCGATCAGCCGGCGATTGGCCGACAGGACTTGCAACGCGAAACGTTTTGCTAAGGAGGAGTATTCGCCTGGAAGGCTTAAAGGAGCCTTAATCGGCATCCCAGGACGGAACGAATTGATTTCTGATTGTCATACGCGGCGCCTGAGTGGCTGAATCGCAACGCCTGTTTTCGGGCCTAAGCCGCCCGAGCAGCGGCGGCACTGACAGCTTCGCAGATATCGCCGACGACTGCCTCGACGAGGTTTTCATCGTCCCCTTCCGCCATCACGCGGATGACCGGCTCAGTCCCGGAAGCGCGAATCACCAGTCGCCCTGCGTTTCCGAGCTTCGCCTTGGCCGCTTCGATCACTTTCTTGACACTGCCATCGCCAAGCGGCTCTCCACTTCCGTAACGCACGTTCTTGAGAAGTTGCGGCACGGGCGAGAAGCATGAACAAACTTCTGAAATCGGTCGCTCGCTGGCGACGGCCACAGCCAAGACCTGCAGAGCAGATACTAAGCCGTCTCCAGTAGTCGTGAAGTCCGATAGCACGATGTGTCCGGACTGTTCGCCGCCAACATTAAAACCATGCTTACGCATATACTCGACGACGTAACGGTCACCGACCGGAGTACGCGCCATCGACAGTCCAATATCCTTCAAGTGCCGCTCGAGACCCAGATTCGACATAACCGTCGCAACAATACCGCCCGCTGCAAGCTTACCGCGACGATGCCAACTTTCGGCAATCACCGCCATCAGCTGATCACCATCGACGATCTGTCCTTTTTCATCGACGATGACGACCCGGTCGGCATCTCCATCAAGCGCAACGCCGATGTCCGCGCGAACCTCGCGCACTTTATCGATAAGCGCATCAGGCGCCGTCGACCCGCACTTGTAGTTGATATTGCGTCCATTCGGCTCGACGCCAATCTTGATCACTTCGGCGCCCAACTCCCAGAAAACGTCCGGAGCAACGCGGTATCCTGCACCATTGGCACAATCGACAACGATCCGCAGTCCATCGAAGCGCAGGTTTCTGGGAAGCGTCCGCTTGGCATATTCGACATAACGCTCCTGCGCGCTCTCAATCCTCTTTGCCCGCCCAATGTCTTCAGCGTGAGCCAGAAGCTCCATCGAATCTGAATCGATGAGGTCCTCGATCCGCTGCTCCATTTCGTCGGAAAGCTTATAGCCGTCAGGATCGAAAAGCTTGATACCGTTGTCGTCGAATCGGTTGTGGGAAGCTGAAATCATCACGCCCAGGTCGGCCCGGAGCGAGCGCGTCAACATCGCGACGGCAGGTGTCGGCATGGGTCCAAGCAGGAACACATCCATTCCCACGGATGTAAATCCCGACATGAGGGCTGCTTCAAGCATATAGCCGGACAGCCGCGTGTCCTTACCAATGACAACGCGCGGCCGGTGAGTATGGGTTCCGGTCTGGAATACGTTGCCCGCGGCCATGCCGACCTTCAGGGCGATTTCCGAAGTCATCGGATGGCTGTTGGCGAGCCCCCGGATCCCGTCCGTTCCAAAATAGCGTCTTGCCATGATACCGCCCCCGACCCTCGCCGTCCCGCTTGCCAATGCAGCTCACGAATCGAGCTTTAGCATGAACGGGTAAATGGATCTTGCGCGCGGTGACCGTCAAGTCTTGCGAAGCCCCCCTCGAGACCTTGGACCGTCACCGCGCGCTCCCCCAAACCAGTAGGCGACTTCAGGAGTATGCATCGCCAATTTCAAATACACACATCAAATACGATGAGCAAAAGTTACTACGTAACCTTCTTAAGTGGCCTACCTGAGCAAACACTAGCAACAAGTACTATCCGCAAAGCACAAGATTCGCGGCTCAGGTTGCACGAATGTTCCACTCCTGCTGCATCACGCACAACCTAATTCACCAAATTGCTGACCTGCCCAGGGAATCGACGCATATCAATGGTCACTGGTTGCCGCTTCGCCGCGACGCCAGATGGCCGCATTACCACGCTTAACGATCAAGCGGCCGGTCTGATGGTTAGCTCGGCGCGTTTGAATTGAGGGTGTCATGGGGTATTTTTTGGCTGTAGCCAATCGCAAAGGTGGCGTTGGAAAATCAACGATCTCTGTCATGCTGGCTCATGCTTTCGCTGTATGGGGCGGCAAGCGTGTCTTGCTGATTGATCTCGACGCACAGTCGAATTCGTCACTGATCCTGACCGGCAACGCCAATTGGATCGAAGCCCAAAAGAACTCCCTCAATATCGCTGCCTATATCGAAGACAAGATGTATGGAAACAACCCGATTGCAGACTATATCCTGCGCGGTGTCGGCGACATTGAAACAGACGACGGCCGACC
>JAJFHK010000484.1 GCA_021775655.1 Filomicrobium sp.
GAGTGTAGAATTCAAGAAGCTGTGGTACGGCCACCCGATTAACGAGAGTATCATGGCGCCCTGCGTGGCGAGCAAATCCGTGGTCAATCTTGAGGGCAAGACGGTTTTGCCGGGCTTTCCGGTTTATGCCAATCAATGTGCCATTCGGATGAGTGTCGCATTGCGGCGAGCGGGCGTAACGGCCGATCAGTTGGGTGGTGTTACGACGTGCGGCGCGCATCCACGCGAGGAGATGCACTACATCAATGCCTCCCAGCTCGCGAACGCCATCAACAGGTCTAACATTCCCGGGTTCTTGCCGAGGCAGGTCATCAAGGGGGAAGAAGTTGCTGACTTCTACCCAACGCTGTTTGGTCGAACCGGCGTGATGTTTATCAAGGACTACTGGCATCGTTCGACGGATAGTCCGGGCAGTCCGACCGGGGATCATATCGACGTCTGGAATGGTTATAGGTCGAGTGCGAAGTGCCTGATGGAGTGGTTTTCGTGGTTAGGCTATTATTCCAATTACGCTGAAGCGGGTGAGATTTGGTTCTGGGAAGTCAAATAGTTTCACAAGGCGCCGCGAGCGCAGGGAGACTGGTCAATGCGCTATCTACTTGCCATGGTTCTCGGGGCTGCTGCGGCATTTGCAGCAACGGTTACAATAAGCGCACCATTGGCCTCGTTCGTGGTGAAGATGTTTACATTCGAAAGTCCTGACCAGGTATCGAATCTGGAGGACACAATATTCATGGCAACCGGTCTTACCGCGCTTATTATCGGCTTTGCCATCGGCTGGTCGGTCGGGGGACGCTTCGAGGAAGATGACGAAGCTGTTTAACCCTTAATGCCCGGTACGCCGCTCGGGTTGCGATTGCGGCGTGTTGACCGAATTTCCGCGCAGCGTTTGCGGGGTTTGGCGGCGTGCTTTATAGAAGCGGGCCTCGAATAATTCTGGATTGTTTATGTGATGCATCATCTGCTGCTCGCCTGCGCAGGCGGAGCCGTTGGCGCCGGAGCGCGCTATCTGGTCGGAGCTGGATTCGCGCGGTTTGTCGGGGTGAGTTCCGGATTTCCGTGGTCAACGCTGTGCGTCAACATTGTCGGATCATTCTTGATGGGTGTGTTCATTGAAGCGCTGGCACTGAAATATTCGGGTTCGCCGGAATTGCGGACGCTTGTCGCCACGGGTGTTCTTGGTGGCTTCACAACATTTTCTGCGTTTTCTTTGGACTTCGTGTCGCTGATGGCGCGCAAGGAAGCAGTGTTGGCGTCGGTTTATGTCATATCATCAGTCACGCTATCGCTTGCGGCGATCTACGTAGGCATGTCGATTGCGCGGCAGGTGCTGACATGAGTGGGCCCGTCGAGACGATCGAAGTGCAACCGGATGAAGATGGGCTGCGGCTTGATCGCTGGTTCAAAATTCATTTCCCGTACGTCACCTATGGCTACCTGCAAAAGCTGCTTCGTTCGGGACAGATCCGGGTTGATTCAAAACGTGTTTTGGCCAATGCGCGGCTTGAAGCGCGTTCGCAGATCCGCGTGCCGAAAGTTGTCCGCGAACCGCCGAAAGCAAAGCCGTCGTTGAAGCCGCCGCCGGGACTTTCGAAAGCCGATCGAACTTTGATCGAAAACATGATCCTTTACGAGGACGACCATCTTTTCGTTTTGAACAAACCATTCGGGTTGGCGGTTCAAGGTGGCACAAAAACTAAACGTCACATCGACGGTATCCTCGAAGGGATGGCCGACAGGTTTGGCGACAGGCCTCGTCTCGTGCATCGGCTCGATAAGGATACTACCGGTGTGTTGCTGGTTGCCAAGTCACGCAATGCGGCTGCGAAGCTCGGCAATATTTTCCGTACGCGATCGGCGGCAAAAACCTATTGGGCGCTGGTGTCTGGCGTGCCGAAGCCGCCGCAAGGTAAAATCGAAGCGGCGCTGGTTAAAGCTGCTGGACCAGACGGCGACCGCATCCGCAAATCGCTTCCCGGCGAACAGAAAGAAGCGATGCACGCGACGACCCACTATTCGATCATCGACCGAATTGGGCAGAAGGCGGCGTGGGTATCTCTAAAGCCGGTAACAGGGCGGCAGCATCAGCTTAGGGCGCATATGTCGATCATCGGGCACCCGATTGCTGGTGACGATAAATATGACGGACATCTAAAGCTGCCGGCGGAAAATATGGAAAACCAACTGCACCTGCATTCGCGTCGGTTGATGTTGCCGCATCCATTTGAGCCAGGCACCAAGCTTGACGTGACCGCACCGTTGCCGCCGCACATGCTGAGGACCTGGGAACTGCTCGGTCTCGATGCGGATAAGTTTGAGGCGCGGAGTTCTTAGTGTTGGGCGGGGCCAGCCCCGGGATCCCGCAGGGGCGGCCCTCAGACAGAATGATCAAATGAAACTCATTATTTTCGATTGCGACGGGACCATCGTTGACAGCCAGCACGCCATATCGAGTGCAATGTCGGTTGCATTCGAAGGTCACGGTTTGGAACAGCCGGAACGTAGCGATGTTATTGCCGTGGTCGGGCTCTCGCTTGTGGAGGCGGTTAGCCGTCTGTTGCCGCAAGGTGCTCAAGATCAAGCAGTGCCGATTGCCGAATCTTACAAGCACGCGTTTGCTGAACTGCGCCAGCAACCCCATCACCAAGAGCCGTTGTTTCCAGGCGCTGCCGAGACGATAGCAGCGTTGGCCAGGCGCGACGACTTCCTCCTTGGAATTGCTACGGGAAAGTCGCGGCGAGGGGTTGACGCCCTGTTCGAGCGTGAGGGGCTTGCAGATTACTTCGTGACGATCCAGACCGCCGATGACCATCCTTCAAAGCCGCATCCGTCTATGATCGCGCGCGCCATGATCGAGTGCGGCGTAGAGCCTACCGGAACGATTATGATTGGCGATACGACCTACGACATCGAGATGGCCTGTGCCGCGGGCGTTGCCGGTTTGGGTGTCAATTGGGGTTATCATCCGCGGTCCATGCTTGAGGCTGCGGGCGCGCGCGTGATCGTTCCCGATTACGTAGCGCTGCCGGATGCCGTCGAGCGAATTTTTTGTGTAAGCGGTGGAGCAGCGGCGTGAGTGGGCGGAGAAGAAATAAATGACGCCTTTGCCGAAGCGGTTCTACAAAGCGGTGAGTATCTCTACCGTTGCAGGCGAGAGTGCAGGCGAACAATGGCAGCTCCTGCTTGATGAACGTCCTGTAAAGACACCGGGCAAGCTGATTGTTGCCGTTGCTTCGCAACCTCTGGCTGAAGTACTCGCCGATGAGTGGCGCGCGCAAGGCGAGCGGATCGATCCTGCGACCATGCCGATGACGAAAATTATCAATTCCGCGATTGATGGAGTGAGCGGTCGCGAAGGCGAAGTCATCGCCGATATCATTGCTTTCGCGGGGTCCGATCTTCTTTGCTACCGTGCCGAAGAGCCCGAGGATCTCGTCGCAATTCAGGCCGCGGCCTGGGACCCGGTGCTGTCGTGGGCGCGGGACACTTTCGGAGCGCGTTTCAGGCTGGCGCGGGGCGTGATGCCGGTTGATCAGCCGCCGGAAGCGCTGGAAGCTTTCGCCGGTCAGGTTTGCGATCTTGGCGCGCTGGAACTCGGCACTTTGCATGTGCTAACGACGCTTACCGGATCGGCTTTGTTGGCGCTGGCTCATGGACGGGGCCAAATGACCGCTGATGCGGCCTGGATAGCAGCCCATGTCGATGAGGATTTTCAGATTGCGCACTGGGGGGCGGATGAAGATGCTGCCGAGCGACGCGAAAAGCGCAGGGTGGAATTTCAAGCTGCGAGCCGGGTGTGGGGGCTCGTGAGTAATCCCACCGCTTAAACGATGATCACAAAGTCTTCGTGATCGACCCCGGTTGTGACAGCGACCAAGTTGATCGTGCCAACATCATCCTTGTAATAGAGGTCTATGAAATTCGGATCTGGATTAAGAGCCGTGAAGAATGCGTTGTTCGGAACTGCTGCTGGATCGGGCAAGAAGCTGAAATTTCGACCGAGAATGATATCAATTGGTCCGCCTGTATTTGCATCAATATTGGGATAGTCTGAATAGTAGAGAACGATCTTGTCGGTGCCGAAGCCCTCGTCAAAGGTGTCCAGGTCATTTAATACTTGAATGCCAACGCCCGGAGCGGTCAGGAAGTACTGATCGTTGCCACCACCGCCGAAAATCTGGTTGGTGCCTTGGCCACCGATTATTACGTCTTCCCCCGATCCGCCATAGATTGTGTCGTTGCCAGTTCCGCCGTTTATCGTGTCATTACCAGAGTCGCCAAAAAGTCTGTCGTTACCCGCGTCGCCGTAAATTGTGTCAATTCCAGTTCCACCCCTGACGACGTCGTTTCCCGTGCCGCCAAAAAGGTTGTCAGCTCCACTGTCGCCGAACATTCGATCGTTGCCTTGATCCCCGTATATCGAATCGTTGCCTGAGCCGCCTTTCAATAAGTCGTTGTGCGTGCCGCCTCTCAGGATGTCATTGCCGCTGTCGCCGAATAGGCGGTCGAAGCCTGAATTGCCAATGAGTGTGTCGTTGCCGGGACCGCCGCGGAGGAAGTCATTGCCGACACCTCCAACCAGCGTATCGTTCCCAGTGCCACCTACGATATTGTCGTTTCCCGTGCCCCCGATAAGTTTGTCGTGACCATTCTCTCCAAGTACGCGATCGTGCCCTGCATCCCCCCGTATCTCATCGTTTCCGTTGCGGCCTCGCTCTAAGTCGTTGCCTGCCTTGCCCAGGATCAGGTCGTCACGGTTGGTACCAATCAGACTATCGTTTGAGGCCGTGCCTAGAACTTTGTTGCGCTGGTCTGCCTCGCCAATAACGGAAATTGTGAAGCGATAGTCGAGGTCTACCAATTCGAATGATGATGGCCCGGTTTGGTACTCATGAAGGCCGGTGATTACGAAATCACTTTTTGTCGAATTGGCTTTGACGTTGAAAACAAACGATTTCGTGGTGGCAGAGAACGTGCTGCGGTTGTCGAAAAAGCGGTCACTGTAGGTGCCGCCCCAATCAACAAGCGCTACGCCTGTCGGTAGAGGGGGGCTGCTATTAGAACCTTGCAGCACACCGTTGACGAAGATACCGAAGCCTTGGAGCAGGTTCAAAGTCACATTTTGCTGGAAGGACGCATGAGGGGATTCCAGGAGCGTTAGCGTGATTTTGACCTTGGTAAGTCCCGTGGTGTGGCGGAATGTGAAATGGTCGTACTTGTCAGCGCTGCTGGGTGGAGGAGTGTTAACGCTGTCCGTGCGGGTTGCGTTTTGACGCCCAACGGGACTGAATCGCGAGAGGTATCCGAGGTTGGTGGCGGTAGCTAGGGTATCGTTACTTGTTGGGAAGTCGACCATTGTGTCCCGCCATCAATTGGTCCGCCGCAGGCTACCAGCCGACTGTCAGTCAACAGCGGAGAATTCATTGGAATTTGCAAATCTGACTGTCACGCTATGCTAGCTTAACAGTGTCGTGGAGCCTGGACTTCACCCGGTTGGGTGAGAAAAATGACTACCCTCTATACTCAGCTTTGCACGTCCAAAGCGATTGCATCACCAACACAGACCGGTATCAAAACAAAGTATTAACGCTGTTGGAATTAAACTTGGGATTCCATTCAAATAGGTCCGGGATCCAGCGCGATGCTCGATGTTGCCACTGAAGTTGCCAGTTCCATGTCCAGCGATCAATTTGTGCAGCGCGTCGCTGAATCCATGACGGTTTATGTCGTTGCAGGAGAGAGCGGGCTGGCGCGGGCACCGTCTCGATTCAAGTCCGGCCAGGATGTCACTTTCCTCTGGTCGGAGCGGGCTGAGACGGAAAAGTGGGCGAGTTGCGTTGCAGTGAATCCGCGTATCAAGGAATTGCCTCTGGGTGAGGTTCTCTCGTTGCTCTTGCCGGGGCTTGCTGCGCATGGACGGCGAGTAGGCACAGACTGGTCGGATGGCCCCGACGAACCAGAACTCGAGCCGTTGGAATTGGCCGCCAGTCTCCGCGATGGCTTGGTGGGCGCATTTGCTTCGCGGGCGGTAAAGACTGGATCGGTGTGGGTCGTTTCCGGGACGTATGGTCCGGCGATGATGAATTCCAAATTCAGGCCGCAGGGATCGATGCTTCCGTGCTGGTCGGTATTTGATAGAGCCGAGATACGGGTCGAGGGTCCGTGGGAAGAAATGGTTGTCAGCGAAATTCCGTTGGAATTGTTTTTGGGGGCTACGCTGCCGGGCCTCGCTGAATCGGGTGCTATGGTTTGCCCCGATAATATTCTTGGTGTCGATACACTGGAAATGGCGCCATTGGAGCTTGCTCGGCGATTGCGCGGCGCCGGGGCCGGGGAGTAGAATTAGGGGTTTGGATCTCGGTTCCAGTAGGCGGGAAGACAGACGCGATGGGCGTCGTCGCAAGGAACGGATCTGGCGTTTGATTAGCACAGCGGGTGCCAGCGGAAATGTCGATCAAGGCTTAGACTGCGCAAGGTAATACGGCCCCGGCGGTGGTGAGTCGCCGACGACTGATAAGGCCGGTTTTCCTGATTCCAACCATCTTACCCCAATTCCCTGATTTAACTTTTTCGAACCGCGTTTGCGCTGCAGCAAAGGCGTGCTATTTCAATGAACCGAATTCCCCCCCAAAACAGCGAATTCTCCCATAATAAGCACGACCACCAGGGGCGCTATCCATGAAAGCCGTCATTGCCGAACTCGAAAAACGCTGCGCAAACGCTCGCCTCGGAGGCGGTCAAAAACGGATTGATGCGCAACACAAGCGCGGAAAACTAACGGCCCGCGAGCGCATCGATCTATTGATGGACGAAGGTTCGTTCGAGGAGTTCGATATGTATGTCGAGCACCGCTGCACCGATTTCGGAATGGAGAAATCCAAGATTTCAGGTGACGGTGTTGTCACAGGCTGGGGGACAGTCAACGGTCGCGTGGTCTACGTATTCGCAAAGGACTTTACGGTATTCGGCGGCTCGCTATCGGAAACACATGCCAAGAAGATTACCAAGATACAGGACATGGCGCTGAAAAACCGGGCACCCATCATCGGGCTGTTCGATGCAGGAGGTGCGCGGATTCAGGAGGGAGTTGACGCGCTCGGTGGTTATGGCGAGGTGTTCCAGCGTAACGTGATGTCATCGGGGGTCATCCCGCAGATTTCGGTCATCATGGGACCATGCG
>JAJFHK010000485.1 GCA_021775655.1 Filomicrobium sp.
ACGTTAAGATTCTGCGACAGAACGACGCAAAATTTTTTGGACTGTGTATCTTAGTCGAGATGGCAGTTGTCGCTGCTGGATTGATCCGAGTGCTGCTTAGGACCGTTTTGTTTGGTGCAGGCACTACTTGGGGGAATAACCAGTGAAAATAGCCGTCGTAGGCGCAGGGATCTCTGGTCTCAGCGCGGCTTGGCTGCTGTCGAAGCGGCACGAAGTGTCGCTGTTCGAGAAGAACGATCATATCGGCGGACATGCAGACACATTCGAGGTGACCGACCCCCGTGGCCATAGCCTGCCGGTCGATACCGGCTTCATCGTCTACAATCCTGTTTGCTACCCAAACCTTGTTGGATTGTTCGACTATCTGAACGTGCCTACGGCCGAAACGGAGATGAGCTTTGCGGTGTCTATTGGCGCCGGGGCTTATGAATATTCTGGGAATGGGGCACGAGGAATGTTCGCCCAGCGCCGCAATCTTTTCAGTCCTGTGCATTGGGGAATGGTGCGAGACATCTTGCGCTTCTTCAAAGAGGTTTCGGCGCTCGATCCTGACGAACTCGATCCCGAGATCAGTATCGGTGCGTGGATCGAAGCTCATGAATACGGTGAGGCCTTCGTGCGCCGGCACATTATGCCGATGGGTGCTGCGATTTGGTCTACTCCTGCCGATGATATGCTGCGCTTTCCTATGGCGGCATTTGTGAGGTTCTTTGCCAATCACGGACTGCTTGTTGCCGATGTCAACAAGCGGCCGCCATGGCGCACCGTACGCGGAGGCAGCCGGGAGTACGTACGCCGTATGCTTGGCGATTTTACCGGCCAGCACCGTGTTAGGTGCCAGGTAAAATCGATCGCACGCGATGCTTTGGGTGCTCGTTTGTCATTGATGGGAGGCGGCGAAGAGCGTTTCGATGGATGTGTCATAGCAACTCATGCCGATGAAGCGCTCGCCTTGCTCGATGATGCCGACAGCATGGAGAGGCGTCTGTTAGGTGCGTTTTCTTATTCGCGGAATGAAGCTGTGCTGCATACGGATGCGGATTTTATGCCGCTGCGCAAGAGGGCGTGGGCAAGCTGGAACTACACTGGCGATGGCAGCGGCGACCGGGTGTCGGTGACCTACTGGATGAACCGCTTGCAGCCGCTGGAGAGCGAATACGATTACTTTGTAACGCTGAACCCCTGGCGGGAAATTGCAGCGGATCGCTTCATCAAGCAAGTCAGCTATCAACACCCCATCTTCGATGTTTCTGCCATGCGCGCCCAACGAGATCTGTGGTCGTTGCAGGGACGTCGCGGAACTTGGTTTGCAGGGAGCTATTTCGGTTACGGATTCCATGAGGACGGTCTGCAGGCGGGATTGGCCGTGGCAGAGGATCTCGGTGGCATTGCGCGGCCGTGGACAGTGGATGAAAGCCGAGGGCGAATTCTATCGGTAGGCGCGCAATCGCGAATGCCATTACAGGTCGCAGCGGAATGATCAGTGATGGTGCACTTTATGTGGGCAATGTCGTGCACAAAAGGTTGCGGCCGCGTCAGCACGCATTGTCATATCGTGTGTTCACGTTGCTTGCTGACGTTGACCAGATTGGAGTACTTGCTTCGCGCCTAAGGCTATTCTCCTACAATTCATTCAATGCTTGCTCGATTTACGACTCCGACTTCGGTCCAGGAGATGGCACCCCAATCAGTGTGCATGCGCGCCGATGCTTTGAATCTGCAGGTATGGCGACGGAGGGGCGGCGCATTCTTCTTCTCGCGTATCCGCGTGTTGCTGGTTATGCGTTCAATCCGATGAGCACTTTTTTTCTTATGGGAGATGATGGTCGGCTTGAAGCGGTGAACTATGAAGTCTCGAACACCTTTTCGGAGCGCAAGGGTTACGTGCTAGCTGCCGGTTCACCGGACACCGGTGGTGTTTATGCGCAAGCGTGCCGCAAGGAGCTATTCGTCTCACCATTTGCCTCGCAATCGGGGCGCTACATTTTCCGTGTCTATCCGCCTGCCGAACGTGTCACGGTCGGGGTTGCCTACGACGACGGTCATGGCCCGCTCATCAAGACCCATTTTCACGGCGATCAGCATGTGCTGACCGATCTTTCTTTGTCCCGAGCGATGATCCGTATTCCGCTGATGACGTTCAAGGTCATGGCGGCCATCCACTACGAAGCGCTCAAGCTCTGGCTGAAAGGCATTCCGTTGGTGGCGCGGCACACCTCACCGCGCTATTCGGCAAGTTTTGCGGGAATTCGTCGGGAAACAAACTCAATGCGTGATGTCGAAACCTGAGTCCGAGCCCTGTGTCAGGACGTGAATAGAACAATTGAAAGAAACGAACTCCATGACCGATCGAAATGCTGCGCTCGATGTTGGACCTGTCGAACGCAACTGGATTGACGAGTTTTCGGTTCGGCTTATTGGATCGCGGTTCAGCGATGGGATCGTTGGAACTTTGCGGTTGACGTTGCCATCTGGTCGTTGTGTCGAGATCGGCTCGGGTGGCGAGCCTGCTGCGGCTCTTCGGTTGAACTCCTACGCGCTCGTATTTCGTGCGCTCACGCGAGGTACAATAGGGTTTGCTGACAGCTACATGGCGCAGGAGGTCGAGACACCGGACCTCGGTGCGGTGATGGCGTTTTTTCTTGCGAATTTCGATCAGTTTGATGATGCCGGAGGTGGCTGGTTCCGGACCAGGATTTTCGATCGTGTCGGTCATAAGCTGAGGTCGAACACGCGGTCGGGCAGCCGTCGAAACATTGCCGCGCACTATGACTTGGGGAATGCATTTTATGCCATGTGGCTTGACAAAAGCATGACCTATTCAAGTGCGCTCTATGAAACGGGCAATGAAACACTGGAACAGGCGCAACATGCGAAACTGCAACTCATCACGGACGCGCTTGGAGTCAAGCCGGGTCATCGTGTGTTGGAAGTTGGTTGCGGTTGGGGCTCGGTTGTCGAGCGGCTGGCACTTACCGGTGTCGATATCACTGCGATCACCGTTTCAAGAGAGCAGCTCAGCTATGCGCAAGACCGTGTGGCAAGAGCCGGTGGTGAGGGATGCTCCGAGGTTCGTTTCCAAGACTATCGGGACGTGTCCGGGACCTATGATGGAATCGTTTCAGTGGAGATGATTGAAGCGGTAGGTGAAGATCACTGGCCGACTTATTTTTCCCAATTGCGGGACCGGCTAAGGCCGGAGGGCAGCGCAATTGTACAGGCAATCACCATCAGCGAACAGAATTTCGAGAGTTATCGGCGCCATCCCGATTTCATCCAACGCTATATTTTTCCCGGCGGAATGCTGCCGACAGTCGAAATCATGAGGCAACAGGCAGAGGCGAATGATTTAGCGTTCGAGACCGTGCGTGAACTCGGTGCTAGTTACGCCGAAACCTTGCGGGTCTGGCGGCGCAATTTCCTCAATGCCTGGCCGCAGATCGAGGCAATGGGGTTCGATGAACGCTTTCGGCGCATGTGGATTTACTATCTCACCTACTGCGAGATCGGCTTCAATAGCGGCTTGATCGATGTCGGAGTTTATCGTTTCAATCG
>JAJFHK010000486.1 GCA_021775655.1 Filomicrobium sp.
GTTCGCTTCGGTTCTTGGGTCACTCGGCAGACGAGATCAGCCAAATCTGGATCGGTTGCGCAGATCGGATACGCCAGTCGAGAGGTGTCGTCGTGCTATTGACGCACTGTGAGCAAGGCTTTTCTGGCAATCCGGCCATGCTAAAGGCTTACCGGAATTTTCTCGAATCGATTGCGTCCGATGTTCGGTATGCATTTACGTTGCCGCGAGATTATTTCGCAGAACTGGCAGAGGTCTGATGCCGTGCAAGATTCGGATTTGAGCAGCAACCTACGTAAAGCCTCGTTCACCGATCGCAAGGATACGATCGACCGTTTCGTCGCAGTGGTGGAAGTGGAAATCACGCGCCGGCCGGTCAACAGAGTGCTTGATTTGGGATGTGGCACCGGTGCGGTGAGCCTGGCCGTCGCCGACAAATTCCCCAAAACTGAGATCGTTGGGATCGATATATCTCCCGTGAATGTCACAGAAGCGATCAGCCGCCTCGTTGAAACAGGCTTCGGTGATCGCGTCTCCTTCGAGGCGGCCGACTTCCTAAATTGGGACGGTGGCCAATTCGATCTGATCGTATCGGACAGCGTTCTGCATTTGATCAGCTGCGATGACAATTTTCTCGCCAGCAAGATCGGTACGCACCTTTCTCCAGGTGGCAGACTTCTAGCTACCATGCCAGTTTCGGGAGCCCGCAACGGGCTGCTCATTGCAGCGAGATCGGTTTGGTGGGCAACGCCCCGCCAGTTTGACGAATTGGCGATGAGTCTGGCGCGCAGAATGCACCCTGACGAGGACGTTGAGGTGCTACGCGACAGGATCGGTTACTTGCGAATTCTGCCTGAACGGCAGTATGGCAAGCGGTTCCTGGCGGCCATGGCAAATGCTGGCCTCAATCCAGCCGGTGTCGAGGATTGGCTTTCTCCTAGCGTTCTGAAACTGCAGCACGGATTAATTAGTCTCGCTAAGGGTGAATGATCATGAGCGACCGGTCGCAGACCGTTGACTCCGCAGAAACTCTGACTGCAAAACTCAGTAATGTCGAACTAACCGTGAGTAACGCAAAGTGAAAAGTCAGCGTTAGTTGAAAAGTCATTTTGTTTCCAGTCTGCTCTGTAAGAGCAGTTTCGAACTGGAAATGATATTCAAGTGTGCCTTGTAAAAGCGGGTTGACCAAACCGACCAAATAAATCAGCAAGCTAATAATTCATTGGTTTCGTTATTCTGCTCGAATTGACGCAACTGCCAATAGGCGTCATTCATCTTTTTTTGAAACCAATGAGCCTATGGTCGAATTTGGCAATGCTCGTGCTTTCTACCGGTATGTCGAATTCGAAATCCAAGCCGGCGTCGGCAAACGCAGTCCGAAACCCCGAATCGTAACGTCGGACGGGAACGCAGCGCATATAGGGCACGCGACCTGCGAGGACAGCTGGATCGATTTTTGGATAAACGACTTTCGCCACCGCCAATGCTAAGCCATCGGCAGCCTTCGGTGTCCGGCGCCAGATGTGGCGCGCGAACTGGCGCACGTTGTTTGCAGTAGAGGCCGATGGCAATGTTGCCAACATGACGCCGTCAGGTTTCAGGTCATTGGCGAGCTTTCGCGCTAGCGATTTGTTGTCGGATTCGATGAGTTGTAGAACGCCGTCGCTGGCGACTAGGTCGAATGGTTCTGTGCTCCAGCGGAGGTAATCGGCGCAAACCACTCTGATGCGATCCTCAAGCTGGGCCTCCCGAATTGCGAGAGAGGTGGCATCGCAATTCGCCTGTGAGATGTCCATTGCCACGATCTCCAGCGTCGGCATGGCCCTGGCGCAGCCGATCGCGAGCACGCCTGAGCCGCAACCGAGGTCCAGCATCCGCGGGCGATCAAGTTCGTGCAGCACTGGGAGCGCTCGCTCAAGGATCGCCGCGATGCCGGCGTCCAGTGACAAAAATAGGTCGCTCATGGTCTTGCCCTTTTTCGACTTCCGTAGATTATTTACATTTCCCGATTGGCGAAGGCACGCCTCTATCAAACACGTGTGCAACCAGCGTTCAGAATATCGAACGGGGAGGTTATTTTCGTGCATGTCGATACTTCATCTTGGTTCAATCAACTCGGCAACCGTTGGTAATCTTCAAAAATATTATCTTTGCAAAACCTTCTTCAATACCAGCCCTATTAGCAGTTTTCTGTTCGTCTGAAGATAAATCCAATGTCTGGCTTATATGGGGCGATGATAGGTGATGCAGGAGCTTTGAATCGCCGACGGCTAATTTGGTGAATCGCATGAGGTCGGATGCCAGATACTAAAATGGAGATAGCGGGACTTGTGATCCGAATCTAGGGTGTAGACTTTTTTGATTGCCATACTGGCCTTCCGGTTCACCGCATGGAGCCTATGTCGAGTCAGAACAGCTATTTTGATTCCACTATTGCATTTCTGACGAAGAAATTGGGCCAGAGGCTGGTCCTGTTCATTGTGTTGGATCGAATCCATTACGAGCAAATAGGTGTTAGGGCTTAAATCTGGCCCTACGGTGAATTCAGCGTTGGAAAGCGACTGGCCGTAATGGCCTCGTAGGTTGCCTCGCACGCGAGGCTGACCATTATCAAGTACGCCATGCAGTTGTAATCTAAGGATGCCATGAAGATCGGCAATGATGATCATATCGCCGGGCGTCTCGGCGATAGCGGAAAGAACGCGAGCGCTTTGCCGCTTAACATTTTGAAACTTCTCGGTGACTGACCAGACTTGATAGACTGATTGAGAGGCTGCGCCGGTTGCCAGAAAAAGTGCAAGTGTCCCAATGAGCGGCACAACAACCCGATTCTTTTGCAACTTGAGATACTTGATTAGGCGTTCCAGGCCGATCGCCCACCAAAGCCCTAATCCAACACAAAGCAATGGTAAGAAATGAAAGCCGTAGCGCAATAATCCAATGGGGTAGATATCCAAGAGTGCGGCAAGAGCCTGCGCTGCTACAGTTCCGACGATCGCCAGCGAGATCATCTGTAACCGGCCAATTGCCATGATAGCTCCGGCGCAGATAGCGGCTAATCCTGAAACAGTCACGAACAGCATTGGCGGACCGAAAAGGCTCCAGCCATCCCAGAATTCTCGACGAAGAAAAGTGTTTCCGTAAAACCCATCCGTGAAAGGCCCCGTAACCTGCTGCCAAATGCGCGGGGCAATAAAGTCAAGCATGCCCATAATTCCTGGTTCACCTGCGCTGCCATACAGGTTCTTGAGAGATGCGGGTGATTTTTCTTCGGCAAAAGGGGTCAAGTTGGGGATGATGTTGACTGAGAGATAGGCGATGAGCACTGCGGCTAGCCCTACCATTGCAAAACCGGCGCGGTGGCCAATACCAGGCAGCCGCATCGGTGCAGTCATAAGCGTTGTTAGATAGCTGGGTACAGATTTAATGCTGTCAGGTCTTGCAAGTGCAATGGCCAGGAAGGCTGGACCTGCCACCATTCCGAGGTTGGGTCTGACCATAACGCAGGCGGCCGTTATTATGAATAGTCCTATAAAATCCCAGCCTGATCGAATACGTTCGTTGAAAAAGATAGTTAGGACGACCAAGGAGGCTGAAAGCAATACGAATGGTTTGATGATTAGCCCCATTCGAAACATGCGCCAGATTTCGTCGTGTCCGAATGCGACTGTAATAAAGAATAGAGTGGCTAGGCCGCCCCAGCGTGCCAAACGACTAGCCGTAAATACCGTCATTAGTATTGCTAGCGTCGTCAATAATCTGGAGACTATGGAATATTCCAGCATGCTGCTGGTGCCGAGCAGTTGATGGAGACCGGCCATGCCGTACTTGTGGCTCCACCACCACAGCCCCATCTCGGTTTCGTCGACCGGCGCGCCGCTTTCCAACTGAGACAGACTATATAAAAATCTGATTTCGTCGCCTTCGCAGGTGAAGCATTGAAAATCGTTTTTGGGCCACCATAACGTGGTCAGTATCATAATTAGCCAGATAAGGATGAAGAACCGGGAATAATTGATGCGCATCTCGGAAGCTCCGGTATTGGCCACTAGAGGATGATCCCCACAGACCGATCCACAACGTGGCTGACCAGCGCACCCCGTGGGTCGTTGAGGTCGGTTTGGAATTGCCGAGCAGCCAATCTATGCCATCGATTTTTGTCAACTAATGCAATGATATCGTCGCCGCGATGGGTCGAAGACTTGATGGTTAGCATGCGACTGCCCGGCGGAGTTCTGTCAGCTCATCTGGTGTGAATTCTCCGGCGACAAATTCAATCATGTCATTCATCTGCTCGCAGGAAAGTGCTGTAATCCGCTGCGCGTCGCGTAGAGTTGGAGGTGGCGTGTGAGCTGCCGGCAAACCGAATTCTTTTGCAAGAATTTTTGAGTCTGCGTTGAATATTTCTCTAGCTTTGGCGCGAGATTCGACGTCGAAGAATGCGCCTGGCAATTTTGACAAAGGGCTGGGCTCACCAGCCTTCGCCTTTTTGCCGATTGTCGCTGCGACTTTTCGGGAGACGGAGCCATTCCCGATCCGAGAGACGACTTGTGCGAGAAATAGACTGTCGCCCGATGTCATTCCAACATTTTCTCTGCTCAGAGCCGAAATTGCATGATGGAGTTCGGCACTCTCGGAAAGCTCGCAAATTTCCAGGAAGTCGTGCATGAGCTGATCTTTGACGGTGTCATAAGACCTGACGGCGAAGGTGGATCCCGGAAGTTTGGCCTTCAGTTCAGTCAATTTCTTGGAAAAGGTGTTCTGCTCCATCTCCTTTCGTGGTGGATAGTCTTCAAAGTTCTGGATTTTTTGGTTTATGCCGTGGGTGAGATACCAGCGGTAATATGACTCTATCCATTCATCGTAGCGGCGGATGTAGGCGATGATCGTGACCTTGTGCCCCGCTGCTGCCGTCATCAACTTTGGGAAGTCCAAGTCACCGTGTTGCGATAGCGTTTCATTGGATATGATCAGCTTTTGAAAGTCCGATTTTTTAAAGTCTGCAAATAGAGATTCAAAGCTTTGTTCCAGCGTGGCGCTATCAAGACCCGACAGGTGAGGGGGCTTTCGCCGCATTATCGCTGCGGCAAAGGGTATATGCACGCCGGGTAAGCCACGTGTGAGAGAGTCGTCGAACTTTGGAAAGAGAGTCCCGTGGCGTGCGAGAATTTCTCGGTTCACATGGCAGAATTTCTGTATTGTCTTCGTGCCGGTTTTAGGGAAGCCAATGTGGAGCAGTACTTCTTTTTCACTGGTCATATGTGGATTCCCTTACGCAACATCGTTCGATGCATGGACGAGCAGCGCAAATCTCCGTAGATCCCTAGCTTTTTTCAGTAACTATGGGCGCGTATCCGAGGCTGATCAGGACGCAGAGGTGTTCGAGAATTCGTTGCTGAACCAGGGCTAACATTTTTGGGCCTTCATGCCGATATCGTCCGAGGTCCACGGTGCCAGGTCAAATGCCAGGGCGTTCCTTTCGTTACGGCGTGCTCACGGTCGTTGGTCCGGATAATAGAGATCGAATACAGGCTTCAGGGCTTCGTTCATCTGCTCAATCGTCTCGGGCGTCAGCTTGTTCTTGTGATCGCCGGGCGACACGTTGCGGATATGGGCTTTCTGATCTTCCTTCTCCGGCCGGATATCGTTGCGCGCTGCGATCTCGGCAAGCGCTGTGGCGTCCACATCGATCCCGATCGCATCACAGATCATTTTCGCAAGCGCCGGCTTGTCGAAGATGATGTCTTCGTAACGCACAAGCGTCGTGTTGTCGCCGAGCAGTTTGCCGAGAGTCAGAAGGTCTGTAAGCAGGTTTTGTGCGTTCTCCAGCGCATATTTATTTAGATCGGCCGCGAGTGCCCGCGCCCGGACCTCTTCC
>JAJFHK010000487.1 GCA_021775655.1 Filomicrobium sp.
CAATTTGTCGGCAAGAATTCTTGGTCCTTACAAATGCGTCGGCCGGACCGAGTCAGCATCATTTCTCGCTTGGTTCCTTGAGAACGTCCTCAGACTGGACGACGTCGACGCCGCGGACGCGATCTGTGACGGTCCGTCTGATAGAGGAATCGACGCTATTTATGTCGATCACGATAGCAGTGAAGTCATCTACATGCAGGCCAAGATTCGGCAGAACGACGAACGCAATGTTGGCGATACTGCGATACGAGACTTTTCCGGGTCTGTCGCTCAGTTCTCAACGCCAGAACTCGTCTCGAAAGCTATTGACGAAGCACCTCAATCAGAACTCGCTAAACTGTTCGATCGGTGTGAAGTCGCCGAGCGACTTCGCGAAGGCTACACCCTGCGAGCATGGTTCATTACGAACAGCACGGTGGATGAGAACGGAGTTCGGGCGGCTAACGCCACCGAAGTGGCCATTTATGATCGAGAAGCGATTGCTGGCCGCTATGTCGAGATCGATGCTCCTGACGTGGTGCAGGGTACTGCCGAGTTTGACGTGTCGGATAATGGCTTTGTTGAGTTCGCAGCTGGAGACAAAGCGAAGCTCTATTTGATCACTGCAAAAGCAACGGATTTTCTCAATTTGGGCGGAATCGCTGATGGCACTCTTTTTGCGCAGAATGTTCGTTTGAATCTCGGAAACACCAAAGTAAACAAAGATATCATCAAAACGGTAAGCGACCAGTCCAAGCACCTGCTCTTTCCCATGTATCACAACGGGATCACGATCATTTGCCGACGAGTAGACGCAGGCGAGCAGATCAAGATCACCGACTATGTCGTCGTGAATGGTGCGCAGAGCCTGTCAGTTCTCAACCGTCATAAGGATAAAGTCTCCGCAGACCTGCGTCTCGTTGCGAAAATCATAGAGATCGAGGGTGACGAGCAATTTGCACGGGAGATCACGATTGCAAGCAACAACCAAAACGCAATCAAGCCGCGTGATCAGCGTTCGACAAACGTGCTGCAAACTAGGCTTGTGGCAGATTTCGCTCAGATCGCTTTCGAAGGATACCGATACATCATCAAGCGTGGACAGAACGACGCCGGCAATAGCATCATCAACGAAGAGGCGGGCCGGCTTCTCATGGCCTTCGACATTCGTGAACCTTGGTCATGCCACCAAATTTACAAGGTCTTTGACGAGAAATATGCTGAGGTCTTTGGCCGCCCGGCGGTCAACGCTTGGCGTATCATTCTACTCACAAAGATGATGGAAAAAATCCAAGAAAGTATTCCTGAAATCAAGCATGAACCAATTCAGCGCTACCGCTTGACTCGCTATTTCCTCCTCTACGCGCTTTCGCGATTGTTTGACGATGATCCCGAAGCCTGCACAATACTCGGCAATCCGGAAGCGCTTTTGAAAGATCCTGTACGGCTTCCAAAATTCCTCAACTCCGTCCGAACCGTTGCGGCCCGCTACTGCGTTGATCTCCGGTTAGACTTCGTGGATGCGGAGAAAAAGCCCGATTATAAAGCCGTTCTCAAGAGTCCTAACCAAGTCCAAGCCATGGAGGCTCGGTTTAGAAAAAGCTATCTCCATGACGTTGCGAGAGAACGCGAGAAGATGCCGAGCGCCGAGTTCTTATAGGTCGCTGCTGCAATCGTTGCCCGAATTGAAATCTGAAGGTGCAACCCTGACATGTATCAGTTCTCGATTTTACCATCTAAACGTGTGCGCCCAAGAAACGCCCAAGAAACCCCTAACATTCTGTAGTCACAAATCGCAAAGAATCGAAGTTAACAGCCGCTAACTACTTGATGTTACAGTATTGGCCTTGGAGACCCCTTAATTCGGGAGCAAGGGGTCGGGAGTTCGAATCTCCCCGCTCCGACCAATACTTTCAGTTATTTATCAGCGTCACGTAGCATGTTTGAAATCGCCATGCCCCAGATACGCATACAGATGAAACTGCTTTCGGTGGTCTAAGTGACTGAAACTAAATCAGGTGTTGTCGCCATTGAATCTGGGGCAGCAATTTGGTTTGAGCCCTAGTCAATTTATGATGGGCAGTGTTTCCGGACAGATTTCACAAGGATAGCTGTTTATCTGCGAATATTTGCGCATTCGGATTGCATTGACACCTCGGCTTACAAGGTCAGCCAAGGCGGTGCTAGTGAGGGGTGTTTTGCTTTCAGCAGAGTTTGGCCTAGGGACGACTACTTTTCCGCCCTGCGTCGACTCACTTTGGTTGGTAGCGGCAACCTTCCTTGTCTAGCTTCTCTTCCTATTTCCCGCAGTGACGCATTGATCGCAGACTTCCACGTCTTGCCGCGATCTCTTGCGTCATCCAGGGTGTCCTGAAGACAGTCATCGTCGGTTTCTAAGAAGATGTCGATTAGCTCTTTCGCTTGCCTCAGATCCTTTTGCTTCTTCGCAAGTTGGTTCGCATCTCGTCTTTGCGCAACGAGGAGCTTATGTACGGCAAATCTTAGAGGCGTTGGTACTCTCACGAGCACCCCGGCACCATACAGCGCTACAGCTTCAATTGTTTCTTCGGCTGGGTATTCCTGGAATGACAAGGCCTCCGCCGCGCATCCCAAGCTCTCGATGGGAATAGGTGATCTTCGTCCTCGTCTGTGGCTCGTTAGAACATCCACCTGGAAGTTTTTTGATTTGAACATTCGTGGTAGTCGATCTTCTTGATGCCAGAACGGTGCGAAGCTTGGATCAGCTCGCCTAAGAATGCTTTCAATGTCCTCTTCATCGTCAGCAGAAACAAATTCTGCGACAGAAAGGTCGATATCATTTGTTGCGAATGCAGAAGCTGGCAGATGTGCCCCGATCAGACATGGATAAGTCTGGTATGCAACGGTCCCGATGAGTGTCACGCCACGCTTGAATAGACCGGCGTTAGCTAGCACCTCGAGAATACGACCTTGAACTAGCGTTGGGGCAGCAATCCGCGCGTTCTTGAGCAGAGTGACCGTGCTACGGCGAGCTTTCGCTTGTTCAGCCGCCGCTCGTATAGCATCAGCGCGCTCCTGCACTCCTTGGTCGTCTGCCGGGCCAAGGTATCGCTCTACGCGCGTACTCCCGTCCTTATATGTTTGGTAAAGATATTTACGCTTTTTGACTGTCTTCGTTGCAACTGACCCGGCCTTGGCGGCTGGCTCATCGATGCCCTGCAGAAGATCAGCATACAACGTCATTAGGTTCAGCGGTATGGGTCTCACAATCTATCCGTTATCTACAATATCTGTAAATTGTAGATAACAAACGGCTCAACACACTTCAAGGCTTTTATCTACAAAATCCATTTTCTGTAGATAACGGCGCCACCGTGAAGCAGGCGTTGAGAGCGATAGCCAGCCAGTCGATTGATCTACCCAAAACGCCACAGGAACAATCCAAGATTGAAATGCGGTGGCCCCAGATATGCCCCAGAAACCCATATGCAAAAGACGAAAAAAGTCGCGTCTTATCGACGCTACACGGCTGAACTTGCTAATTATTTCCTGGAGATCGGTATATTCGGGAGCAATGGGTCGGGAGTTCGAATCTCCCCGTTCCGACCAATACTTTGCTCTACGGCACGAAGTTGTTTCCCGTGCCGGGCATGGGTTTGGCGAGACTGGAATCGCATTCTGCACCGATGGATCGGCACTCTATCGACCAAGCACGCGCTCCACGAAGGCGTCTTTTGCTCGGCGATAAGATGCCATATCCTTGCCGTCGAACCGGCGCTTGAGCGCATTGTACTCTGTCACCAGCTCAGGCGATGCACGCAAAGCCTCGACAAATAAATGAAAAAAGTCGTGCGGGCCGCCGATGGACGCGAGTTGGATGCCCAGATGCGGGGTGCGCGAGGAGTCGTCGAATGCCGAAACACTGTCCGATCTGATCGATCCGGTATTGCGAGCGTAGCGCTCTGCCAGAACCGCATCGGTGGACGCAAAGTGTTCGGACGGAACCCGGACCACGATGTCCAGATCGCCCTTCGTCAAGCAACCCGGAACCGCCGTGGCGCCAATGTGTCGAATGTCAGCTTCCGGCGGCAACTCCACGCGCAGTTGCTGTTCGACCACCGAAAAGAGGCGCTTCGCAGCAGCGCAGGCCGCGTCAGTTTCGATGATCTCAAAAGGCGGTTCCATGACCTTTACCTGGGGGTGGAATATGTGATTTCCAAGCCGACCGGCGTTTCAGCCCGTGAGGAATACGAACCGACTGGACGCCTCCCATACGTGCCCCGAAATAGCTAAGTAGCCGCGTAACCAAAGTCTTCCCTCGAGTCGTCGCAAGGCTGGCAATGATTGCGTCGAGCCGACCTAAAATGATTAAATTTGCGGCACACCCTAAGGCAATTATTTCACTGGGAGCAATGGGTCGGGAGTTCGACTCTCCCCGCTCCGCCATCTTCTTGTTTGGTCCACACGTCCCTGCCCAACACTGCGCAAGCTTGTGTTGACGTCTTTGGTCCACACGTCCCTGCCCAACACTGCGCAAGCTTGTGTTGACGTCTTTGGTCCACACGTCC
>JAJFHK010000488.1 GCA_021775655.1 Filomicrobium sp.
TTCGGATGGGGCGAGATTTTTGCCAATTGGCCGGCTGCGGGCGCCGAACATCGCGCCAACTTATTGATGCAGGATGTCGCCGATCTCGTTTTGGGATTTGAGTTCGAGAAGCCGAGTGATCTGCTCGTCAAACTTGAGCGCGAGACGCGAATCCGTGCCGTCCAGTGCGGCGAACCGGGTCCCTTCCGGCAAGTTGCAGCAGGTCTCGATATCGCAATGTGGGATTTGTTCGCGCGGGAAGAAGGCGTTCCACTCAACCGGTTCATCAACCCTGCGGCTATAAAATCCGTCCCAGTGTATTCCAGTGGAATTCATGTTCGCGACGGTGATGAGTTGATCAATTCAGCGCGGACCGCCGGCGTGTCGCGCTTTAAAGTTAAAATCGGTTTCGACTTCGAATCCGATGTAGCTAGGGTTGGGGAGCTTGCAAAGGGACTGGCTCCCGGCGAGCAATTGTTCACCGATGCTAACCAGGCGTGGGACCTGGATACGGCACGGTCGTTTGTAAAGCGCGTCGAAGGTTCAGGTATCGGGTGGCTGGAGGAACCGTTGCCCGTGGACGCACCTGAAGAGGACTGGAAGTCGCTCGCCGCGGATAGCACCGTCCCACTAGCTGGTGGTGAAAATATTGCAGGGGCGGAGGATTTTGCGAGGTCCATCGAGGTCGGCGCGCTCACGGTTTTGCAGCCCGACGTTGCCAAATGGGGTGGCATCACCGGCTGTCTGAATGTCGCTAGAGATGCATTGTCGGCAGGCCGCAGGTATTGCCCACACTTCCTTGGCGGCGGCATTGGATTGGTTGCTTCGGCACATCTATTAGCTGCCGTCGGCGGCGACGGTCTCCTAGAAGTCGATATCAATTCAAATCCGCTGCGCGATGATGTCGCCGAAAGCGAGCGATCGATGCGAGATGGCGAATGGTGGCTGAGCGAGGCGCCCGGATTAGGGATTGTCGAAATTCCATCCGGGCTTGCCGCATATCAGAAACTGACTGTGTCTCGCAGTGTTTGATACAGCCAAACGAAATCGATGCCATCGAGCCCAATGAGGATCGCATCATGAGATTGACGTCCGAAGAGAAGGCGATGCGCGCAGGGGAACTCGGCCCGGCGCGCAAGTGGGCAATCGAACACCAGTTGCAAGTTGGCAGGATGTTCGATGCTGAAGACATGGTGGCGGTCTCACAGTCGCACATGATGGCCGATCCAGAGTCTCTCGGCGAAGCAGGCGTTGCCTTGTTTGAACGCTTTGCGGATTTACCGGAGGCTGAAAGGCGCGTTGCAATACCGATGATCACCGACCCGCGTGGGGTCGATCTCACCTACTATGACCCGCTCGGGCAAACGGAGGAGATGGCCAATCTTGAACGCCGGTTTATCGCCGCGTGCAACGCGCTTGGAGTTCTTTTGACTGACACCTGCATCAACTATCAAACGATCATGCCTCCGGTGCTCGGAGAACACGTGGCCTACGGCGATACTGGTGTTGTCATCTATTGCAACAGCGTTTGCGGTGCGCGTTCGAATTTTGAGGGCGGACCTTCGGCATTGGCTGCTGGACTGACGGGGGTTACGCCTCGATATGGATTGCATCTCGACCGCAATCGTCGCGCGACGCAGCGTTATATCGTTCGCCAGCAACCCAAGGGGCTTACCGACTGGGGCGTTCTTGGCGCGGTCATTGGACGGAGCGCCGGCTCCTATTGGGAAGTGCCGGTTATCGAAGGACTGGAATGTGTGCCGACGTCGGATGAGATCAAACATATGGGTGCGGCCATGGCGAGTTACGGGTCGACGCCGCTATTCCATATTGTCGGTATCACGCCTGAGTGCCACACTCTTGCAGACGTTGGCGGCGACTCTTTGCCGTGCGCGGAAGTAACGAAGAGTGACACCGATGCTCTGCGTCAGCCTTTCGGTGCCAAGGGTGAGAAGGTGGACGTGGTCGTGTTCGCCGCCCCGCAACTCTCGCTCGTTGAAATGCAGCAGGTTGCCGACCTTTGCAAAGGCAAGTCTTCGCACGCCGCGACAGCGCTACTGGTTTGCACATCCCCGAGCGTCTATGCGGACGCACAACGAATGGGGCTGAACGAAACAATCGAGTCATTTGGCGGCAAGGTTCTTCAAGGAACGTGTTTTTATCAACAGTACTCCCGGGAGATCGGTGAGGCGAATGGTTGGAAACGGCTTCTGTCCAACTCCACGAAGATCGTGAACATTCTTGGAGGGTACGGCTATGCGCCGGCACTTGCCTCGATGGAGGAATGCATAGCCTCAGCCGTCAAAGGGGAGGTCGTTTGATGGAGAAAATACTCAAATGCCACGTCGGTATCGGTGAAGCTGTGGAAGGTGAAGCGCTGGTTGCCGACGATAACTTTTCGGCGCGTTACGATCTGGACCGCATCAAGGGTGTCTTCTCACGGCCCACCCATGCGTTGTCCGGACAATCCTACAAAGATAAGATCCTGGTTTTTAATACTGCCAAAGGCGGTGTCGCGTCTGCATGGATGCTGCATGAAATGACCTCGCGCGACATGGCACCCAAGGCCATACTGTTCAACACTGCCAATACGATCCTGGCACAAGGCGCCGCACTTTCCGGACTGGCAATGTGCGACCGATTCGAGGATGGCGACGTCACCAAGCTGATTGCGACTGGCGACATCGTCTCTGTCAATCCAGGAGAAGGCCGTGTCGTCGTCAAAGCGCGTGGAGATTGAGTTGTATCAGTCTCCTGAAAAGCTGGAGGTGAAAGTCTGGCGCGGCAACTCGGATGGCGGCAGCTTTCATACCTACCAAGTCCCGGCTCAGGACAGCCAAACTGTGCTCGATGTCGTGACATGGATTCAGCAGAACGCCGAACCGACCCTGACCTATCGATTCGCCTGCCGGGTCGGCATGTGCGGCT
>JAJFHK010000489.1 GCA_021775655.1 Filomicrobium sp.
TATCTCGTCAACACAAGCTTGTGCCGTGTTGAGCAAACCAGAATCCGAAGTCGGGTCAGTTGTCTAATCTGCAGCCCACTTGCTCTCGCAAGGCATCTGGGTATATTGCGCTCTTCGCTTCCAAAACATGCGAATACCGGAGGGGTGGCCGAGTGGTCGAAGGCGCACGCCTGGAAAGTGTGTAGGCGGGGAACCGTCTCGAGGGTTCGAATCCCTCTCCCTCCGCCAGAATTTCAGTCTCTGATATCGCGGAATAAATGCCGCTCGAAAACACGCCAAGAGCCCGTAAACTAGCGGGGTTTGCGGGTTGCGATTTTCTCCGTTCCGGCGCGGTCCTGGTTTCGGGGTCGTTAGAGCGCATCAATGCCCTGTTTTCTCTGCCGGCAAATTTGGCGGTCCGCTTTTGGCGGCGTCTAGTGGTCGAAGCCGAGGCGGCGGGCCTGGGCATCCCAGTCCAGTGGCAAGTCGATGCGGTTGAGGCCGTCAATGAACTAACATTCGAACCGGACCAGTCGGTGGGGGCAGGTCACTACCGCCCAAAATTTTCTTCTCCGGATTTTCCCGAAATCAATTGGCAAATCATGCCTCAACCGGCCGCAGAATGCGCTTTTGCGAAACGAACCCCTTCTCAGCGATGGGCATCCGCTGAACTATCATCTGCAACCGATACAGTATCGAGGCACTGCAATCGCCATTCTTGCGCCTCGCGCAACGCTTTGAGGGCTTTGTAAACCTGGTTGTCGAGCATCGTCTGGTACCTCGATAGCAATTGCAGGGTAGCCTCTGGCAGGACAAGACGTTGCAGACGAACCTTGTCCGCCAAATCTAGAATTCGCGGGCGTTCGTCGGCTTCCGCAAGTGTCTTCCTGCACCCGCTCAGAAGCTCGACGAGATAGCTGGTCAGCCCTCCAGAATAGTCTTCAAGATATTCGATTGGCTCCTGCTCGTCCGACTTCGCGTCTTCCTTGAGCTGCTCGAAGGACAACGGAGCCAGTTGCTCCACCGAGCTGAGTTCGATGGCCTCAAGGCTTTCAATCTCCTCAATTACCTTCCTGCACCATTCCACCTGTTCGGTATCAGGCGACGCAAGTTCATTTTCAGAGACACCTTTAGAGTAGCTACGGCCAAGTTCGGAGCTGACTGCGCCCGCAACTTGGTGCGGACATCGAGACAAGTGCAAGGCAGCTGTCTCGGCCGCAACGAGACGGCGTTTCCGCCAGACTGTTACCGCGATGCGTTCCACGAGCGTCAACTCAAGTGCCCGGACGGGGAGCAACGCATCGCGAAGATCATTGACGAGAACAGCGAACTCGTTGGGATCCTCGTCCTCCAGGATCAGGCAATTGCTGAAGATGCCATGGCGCTGGGCATTGCGGCTGGCAATCGCTTTACCAGTTGCGGTTCTCGGTCCTGTGCTGGAATGGCCGTTCTGTTTCTCCGCACCATTACGGTCGTGATACATGGTCTCCCCGATTCTCATGCCCATTCTTGAGATGCCTTGTTCATTCATCCCAAAGCAGGTTGCATATCCTCGGATATGGCATCGAAGCGGTGGTACCTTCGCTGCGGTGTATCAGCTGATGAAAAGTAAATCGTATCGGCCGTTGCCGCGATGATGTGTCCCGCTTTTGCGGCCTGTATGAAACCGCCGCTCGATGCCGTATCGGCGCATACTGCGAAGAGAGACATTTCATTCCAACCAAGTGCCACAAGGCGGTGTATCCAAGGCCCTTCACAAAGAGAGAGAGCCTGCCGGACCAACTTGGTAGTATTGGCATTTGCAGGCTTGGCAGTCAGTAAGCGTATCCGCCAATCTGCGATGGTGGCGTCGTGCAATTCACTAGCGGACGAATATCCCAACTCTACGGCCGCTTGCGTACGCGCTATAGTGCGGTCGACAACCGAATAAATCTCGATCACGGCAGAGCGTTCTTCGAAATCGTCGAGACTCGAACTGCTGCCCGTGCCTATCGTGCCTAAAGTGCCTATGTTCGGTGGCGGATATGCACGATAGGCACGGTTGCCGGCGGGATCGATTACGCTCCACGGATCGAATTTTGTAAGGTTCATAGGAGAGACCTCCCGAATATCAGCCAAGCCTCTTTTCGGCGGGAGCCTCTGACGGTTATTTCGTGGTTGAGGCGCGTTAGCCAGCCGTGCTCTTCCAACGTCGTGATAATTCCGCGCGCTTTCTTGCTATTCCGCACCTCGCGGATCGGGCAGTCGTTATAAACTGCCGCCAGATAGATAGCTGGCTCATCCCAGCGGGTTTGAAGCCAATCGAGGACGCGCTTGGCAAGTCGGAGATGGGGATCGACTGCGGCCGTGTCACGTAAGCGCAAGCTCTCGGCCAAATAATGTTGGATAAGAACCGCCCCGTTCGCCATGTCAGTTGAGGTGATCTGAGTTGCTTCCGCTGATCCCCAGAGCGTCAATACACCTGCAAATCGTGCCGCATGTTCAGCAGCTTTGTTCGCAAGCCCAGGAATGGTGCTAAAGTCACCGTCCTGCGATAGCCGGCCCTCGATAAAGTCATATAGTCCCTTCCACATTTCGATTGCGTCGCTCGATAGTGTCAGCCTCCGAGGTTCCAGTTCATTTCGCGTGCCATCTTTGGTGGGAACGGGCCGTTTGACAAATGCTGCTAGTCGCTCGTGGTACAGCGCGAGATCATTTTTTGCAGCAAGGGAGGGTTCTGAGTAGAACCTAGTGCCAGCAGTACTCATCGCCGCCGATACCAGCATCCGCGACATCAGCCCCTGCGAAATCAAAACCTCGTCGTTGACAAGCTGCGAGGCCACGTCAGGCTGCGCCATCAAGTGCATCGAAAGACGCCGGCCGGCGAGGATCATGGTTCCATCGCCCGCACGGACCCGTTTAATCGGATCGCCATCCCAAACGCTAGAAAGGCTCGCTGCAGTCTTGAGGCGCTGATCGGCAGACATACCGAAACCTCCGATGAAGCTTCCCCCTTCGGCCGAATACAATCCGAGCGCCGGCTGGCCCCTCTGCGGTCAACCTGCAATAGCCTTCGAATGTCGGTTCTGGGCAGACCAATAGGGGAGTGAGAGGCTTCTCAGGCGGATCACCCAGTGCCCTCAAGTCGGCCTCACCATCGAATTGCTTCTTCGACTGCTTGATGTCGGCTAGCGCCTGAGAGCGCTTTGCATTCCAGATCGCCTCTTCAGTCTCGTATTGCTGCATTTCGGATCGATAACTCGCGCGCAGTTGCTCTTCATGTTCATGGATTGACTTAAGGGCCAGGTTGTCGACTGCGGACTTGCGGCCGCCCGATGCAGCAATTGTCAGCAGGAACAACGAAAGCGGGCGTACTTGCCCAGTTGGCAAGGCAACGTCAGCGTGAGCCTGCCCAACAAGGGAGGCAGCCCCGAGAACGGCTTGAGCGCAAATTGCGAGTGGCGCTTGCGTGTGCTCATGGATCGCCGTCGCTGCTTACTTCAAGGTGCCCAGCGCCTCAATTGGATACGGCTCGGGTTCATCAACCGGACGGACGAGCGGTCGCGGCGCTTCAACTTCGTATGGTTGCCGCTGTTCTAGAGCATCGCGGACGGCATCAACCATGGCTGGAGCCCCTGGCAAGATCGTTGAAATCCAGCCCATTCGGAGCCACGACTGTTTCAACATTCCAGCCCAATCGGGAAGCTTTTCCCGCCAACGCATTTGCCGCTTTCCGCCCAGGCAAGTCGCCGTCCGCGGCAATGATCAGTTTAGTACCAAAGGCACTGGGCAGGGGCAGCGCCAGCCCTGTAACATCGGAAGTTGAAAGGGCTGACCAGACCGCAAATTCACTTTCAAGAGAATCGCAGAGGCTTAGACCGGTCTCGATGCCCTCGCAGATGACGAGGCCGAGTGTTCCCGAGCGAAGACGCACGGCACCGCCAGAACATCGGCCAAGCATGGCCCTTGTTGGTGATAGACTTGTCTTCTGAGGTGCTACACGCTTAAGGAATGTTCGATGAATGCCGGTGCAAAGCTGATCGCCATAATCAATGCGGCCGACTATTGCCGGAATGCGTGTTCCTGTCGGATGTCGAAGGCTTGGATGAAATTTCAAGGTCTGGGGCAGGACGCAGCGAATGGCGAACGTGCGAGCGTGTTCCTTGGCACAGTCCATGAGCAACATGCAGTGCTCGCGATAGAGCTTTGAGCAGACGCATCCGTGAGATCCTTGAACTTTTCCTCCTGGCCTCAGTGCCGGTCCAGCCCGACGGCGTGTTCGACCGCACTAAGGAGTATCGCGTCAGCGTTCCAGTTTCGTGCCACGAGTTACCGCTGTTCCAGGTAGAGATGACGTACCCAGCGCACAGCGGAAACGACGTTCATGACCCCGAACCGACTCAGTGCCGGTGCGCATCACGATGTTGCAAGGATCTTCAAAGCGAAAAACCGAGGCACGCGAGGATGCTGTGCGCTGCAAAATTCCTTTGATGTTGCCCCACCGTCCCTCTAGTCGACTTATCCACCGAGACCATTTTTGTTCTCATAAACGCGTCAAGCCAACACCGACCGTTGGCGGCTTGTCTCGCGAGCGCAAAATCTTAGATCGTAAGAGTCAGCAATTGCGTATTGATGCAAAGAAACTCCTGGACTGTTTCCTTGGGAACAGTTCGGTTTCGTTAGTTCAGTTAACCTGCATTCCCTGCGGCGTACTAAAAAAGACCACGTATTAGCTATTTTGAAGACTGGTGCCGTAATGCAGGTGACGGCTTGGAGAATTTCAGCAGGCGAGGAAGCGATATGAAACGCGCGGCGATACTTCTGATCGTCGCGGCCTTCATCTATGCTCCGAGTCTTGTCGCGGCTGCTCCGTTGCAGCGAATTGGGTCCGCGGTCCAGGTTGTCAACCAAGTGAGCGCGGAACTCGATCAAGATAGCCGCAGTTTGACCGCCGGCGATGAGGTGCATCAAGATGAACTGATCGCGGTCGGTCCAAAATCCATCGGCGAACTGGAATTCGAAGACGAAACGAAGTTGGCACTGGGCCCGGGTTCGCAGCTTCTCCTCGACAAATTCGTCTATAACGGCCGCCGCACCGAGAGCGATATTGTCGTCAATCTCGTCAAGGGTGCGTTCCGTTTCATCACCGGCCTAGCCGATAAGAAGTCCTATCATATCAGTACGCCAAGCGCCGCGATCACAGTGCGCGGTACGATCTTCGACGTCTACGTTGCCGACGACGACACTGTTTGGGTGCTGCTGCTGGAAGGCGGCGTTACAGCTTGCAATGATCGCGCCAGCTGTCGGCAGCTTTCGCGCGTTGGCCATATCTTGTTGATTGCCCCCGATGGCGAAATCAGTGGCCCGATGCCGTGGATTTCACTTCCCGGCCGGGATGAGATCGATTTTGCTACCGCGTTTCCTTTCATGATCAACGCGCCAAGCATCCAACCCGATCCGCCGCTGACGCCCGAGGAGGTTCAGGAAGGCGATCGCGACCCAATCGATCCACAGAGTGTCATTCCAGCAAGCTGCCCGGCCGGTTGGGACCGGTTCAAGGAATTAAGGAGTAAGCCGCTTGGTTATTCCTTGAAAACCTTCACTTCGAAGGGCCGGAAGATTATTTGCGGCGAACCACGTTGCCAACGTGGCTGGAAAGTTTACCGAAAACGCGGCGCGATCCCCTCCGGCTGGCGCAAGCGCTCCATTGGCAGGCCACGCAGCAAGTACAAATTCTGGTGTGCAAAGCCTCGTATTGAAGGCTGCAAACCAGGTCGCCATGAGGTCAAGGTCGACGGCATCTGCATCTGCAAGGACGGCTATGATCGTAGCGACGCAGGCCAATGTGTCGAGATCGAGCCTCCAACGCCTCCGCCACCTGTTTGCTGGAACGGTTGGGAAACGATCGGGGCATGGGAAATCATGTCCTATCGGCGCAAAGGTTACACCGTCAAATCGCGCGTTGATGCCAGCCAAACGGTGTGGTGCGCAAGACCGGGAAGACCGCTTCAATGCTTGGGCGGCTGGAAGAATATCAGTGCCAGCGAAGTCGGCATATATAAGAAAAAGGGTTACACCGTCAGGCGACATGGTCGCGGTGACAGCATCATCTACTGTGCCAAACGCCCCGCCTGCGGCGAGAACGAAAAGAGGCTCCATGGCAATTGCGTTTGCATTAACGGCTACTTCCGCAACAGCGTCGGGCGCTGTGTAACCGAGGAACCTGGGGCTTGCCCACACGGCTCGAAAAAGTTCCCGATAGGCAAGGTCCCCCCCGGTTGGCGGATCATAAAAAGTCGTTTGAGCAAGCGTGGCTATGTTTGCGCCGTGCCGCCCGACACCCCCCCACCGCTACAATGTTGGAGCGGCTGGAGTCCAATCGGCAAGGGTGAAGTCCGGGCCTACAAACGCAAGGGCTACGACGTCAAACCGCAAAGCAAAGGTCTTAAGACACAGTGGTGTGCCCGGCCTGGCGATCACGGCTGTAAGCCTCGTTCCAACGAGGTGAAGGTCAACGGCCGCTGCGTCTGCAAGGCTGGCTATTCTCGCCGCCGCGGTCGTGATCGCTGCGTCCCCGATAAGCCGGACAAACTGATCTGTGAGGGTGGCAGGATAACTCACAGCACCTCGGTTGGGCGCTCCACTTGCAAATGCCCTCATGGAAATAAGCTAAGGAAGGTCGGCGCTAACCACTATGTTTGCAAAGCCGGCGGCAACAACTGCAAGAAGCCGCGCTATCGCAACCAACAAAACGTCTGCACATGCGGACCGAAGAAACGGTGGGACGGCAGACGGTGCATCAAAGTCGACCGGCCCCGGACCTGCAAAGCCATTGGCAAGATCGGCAAATGGCCGGATTGCCGTAACAAGCCGAAGAAGACCTGCAAGCAGATCGGCAAGGTCGGTAAATGGCCGAAGTGCCGTAACAAGCCGAAGAAGACCTGCAAACAGATCGGCAAGGTCGGTAAATGGCCGAAGTGCCGTAACAAGCCGAAGAAGACCTGCAAACAGATCGGCAAGGTCGGCAAATGGCCGAAGTGCCGTAACAAGCCGAAGAAGACCTGCAAACAGATCGGCAAGATCGGCAAATGGCCGAAGTGCCGTAACAAGCCGAAGAATAAGGCTGGTCAACTCAAGCTGCCGAGGAAGAAGAAGGCCAACAAGAAGAAGATGAGCTGCAAAGTCCTTGGCATGAAGGGCAGGTGGCCGAACTGCCGCCAGCGTCGGAAGCCATGACCCCGTTGTCGCAGAGACCGTCAATGAAGTAATATTTCAACCGGTCCAGTCAGTGGGAGCAGGGCACCGTACCACGCGGTGCCCTATCTGGTTCTGAGAACTTCACGGTTCATGAGTTGAGGCCCCGTACGAAGCGCCTTTGCTGCCACGGCGTAAATGCGGCCTGTCGCGCTCGGAGGAAAACGTGTTGGCTGACGATCCGGCCAAATCG
>JAJFHK010000490.1 GCA_021775655.1 Filomicrobium sp.
CCATGGATCAGGCCATTGAGGTGGCCAACAACGCCGTCATGCGCGGTAGCGATCTATCTGGTTTGCCTTCAGGCCTCATGGATCTCGACAATATGATGGGCGGGTTGCAACCTTCCGACCTCATCATTCTCGCTGGCCGACCATCGATGGGCAAGACGGCACTCGCTACCAATATTGCAGTCAACGTTGCTTCCCAAAAGCGCCTGCAGAGATTCCAAGAAAATCCTGACGGTCCCGCCGAACCGGCTGTCGTCGGATTTTTCTCGCTGGAAATGTCAGCCGAACAGCTAGCCTCCCGTATTCTTTCAGAGCAAGCCGAGATCGCATCCAACCGAATTAGGCGCGGTAAGATCGACGAAGAGGAAATGCGTCGCCTCGTGATGGCTTCGCAAAGCCTCACCCAGGCTCACCTTTACATTGACCAAACCGGCGGCATCTCTATTGCACAACTCGCCGCCCGTGCACGAAAACTAAAACGGCAACGTGGCCTTGACCTTCTCGTCGTCGACTATATTCAGCTTCTTTCCGGTTCCGCCTCCAAGGCAGCCGGCGGGCGTGTCCAGGAAGTCACCGAGATCACCACCGGCCTGAAGGCGCTTGCAAAGGAACTCGAAGTTCCCCTAGTTGCCCTGTCGCAGCTTTCACGCCAGGTCGAACAGCGCGACGACAAGCGCCCACAGCTCTCCGATCTGCGTGAATCAGGTTCAATCGAACAGGATGCAGACGTTGTGCTATTCGTCTTCAGGGAAGAATATTACGTTCAACGCGCGGAGCCCTCGCTCAACGATGTCGAGGGCCACCAGAAATGGCAGGTTGAGCTAGAAGCTGTAAGAGGTATCGGCGAAGTGATTATTGGCAAACAACGTCACGGACCAACTGGCTCGGTGCGTCTTCAGTTTACTGGTGAATTCACTCGCTTCGATAACCTTGATCGCGACCACCCGCTGGCAGGCAAATCCGATTGATGAGTGCAACGACATCTCAAGGCACGCAGAATAGCCTCTTCGCCCGTCTCGATGCGAAGCCGCCTGCCGAGGCAGCAGGTGTCATCATCGTCGACCTGGGAGCGCTTGCCGATAACTGGCGGGCGCTGAAAGCTCATGTTGCTCCGGCAGCCTGTGCTGCGGTTGTCAAAGCCGATGCCTATGGAGTAGGTGCCGCGCATGTCATTCCCACACTCAACTGCGCCGGCGCCGATACGTTCTTTGTCGCAACGCTTGATGAAGCCCGACAGGCGCGCGCGCTCGCACCTAGTTCAACGATATACGTTCTTGACGGTGTCCTTCCCGGCAGTGCTGCGGCCCTTAGCGAAGCCAACGTCATTCCCGTCATCTCAAGCCTTCTGGAGGCGAAGGAATGGGCCGGACTCGCGCCCTCACGCAATGAACCTCTCGCTTGCGCCTTTCATGTCGACACCGGCCTCAATCGCCTCGGCATGAGCGTGCGTGACATTCGTACGCTGGCCTCCGATATGCATACGATGGACCGCTTGTCGGTACGCCTCGTCATGAGCCATTTTGCTTGCGCGGACGAAGCCGGCCACGAGAAGAACGCCCAACAACGCGATGTCTTCAATCAATTGCAGCCGCTATTGCCCAGCGCTCCTTTGAGTCTGGCGGCTTCCGATGGTCTCATGCTTGGCCCCGACTACCACTTCGATCTTGTCCGGCCCGGCTACGCTCTATTCGGAGGTCAGGCCCTTCCAGGGCGCATCACTCCCGTCAAGCCAGTCGTCGAAGTCTACGCGCGGGTCCTGCAAATCCGCGATGTCGCACCCGGCCAGACAGTCGGTTATAGCGCAACGTTTGCTGCAAACAGCATGATGAAAGTTGCTGTCATCGCGGCCGGCTATGCAGACGGATCGCCTCGCAATCTGAGCGCTGCCAGCGGCGAAAGCAGAGGACATGTGGCCTTTGCCGGCAAGCTTGCCCCGATCATCGGCCGGGTATCGATGGACCTCATCACAGTCGATGTCACTGAATTTGAAGGCGAGACACCCCAGCGCGGCGACTGGGCAGAACTCATCGGACCGACAATCACGCTTGAGGACGTCGGTTCAAACTCCGGGACCATCGGCTATGAAATCCTCACCCGTTTAAGCCCGCGTTTCAGCCGCATCTACCTAGGCGGTCCCGCAGCAAGCGCGAGCGGAGGCTAGAAGATGGCCAAAGCTTCCAAGTCGCAATACGTCTGCCAGGCCTGCGGCGCATTTTCCTCGCGCTGGGCGGGCAAGTGCGGCAATTGCGGCGAATGGAACACCCTGGTCGAAGAATTGACCGGCGCGCCACCTCCAGGCAGCGGATTGTCCACTGGATCGAAGGGCCGAGTCGTCAAACTTGAAGGCCTCAAAGGCGAAGTTGCCGCGACACCACGCATCGAGACCGGCATGGATGAACTCGACCGCGTGACTGGCGGCGGATTCGTTCCTGGCTCAGCCCTGTTGATGGGCGGCGAACCTGGAATTGGCAAATCAACATTGTTATTGCAAGTCGCCGCCGCGATTGCCAAGCAGGGCAAGCGCGCTGTCTATTTCTCCGGCGAAGAGGCAGTCGCACAAATACGGCTTCGGGCAGAACGCCTGGAGCTTATCGAAACACCAGTCGAACTCGCCGCCGAAACAAACCTCGCCAATATTCTGGCAACACTATCCAAGGGCCCGCCCGCCGATCTTGTCATCATCGATTCGATCCAGACCCTATGGGCCGAGGCCCTGGAAGCAGCCCCCGGGACCGTCAGCCAAGTCCGGGCAGCCACTCAAAGCCTAATTCGATACGCTAAGCATGCCGGCTGCGCCATCATCCTAGTCGGTCACGTGACCAAGGAAGGCTCGATTG
>JAJFHK010000050.1 GCA_021775655.1 Filomicrobium sp.
GTGTCTTTTGAAGCCCCTCTTGTTCACGACAAATGTTCGTCGGGACATTTTCAAGAATTGGATCCTGATCGAGGTAGTAACGAATGATCCGGGGCATGTAGGCATAAACCGCCTTATCGTCAGCAACGCCCGTGCCAACCGCGTTCGCCAAATTCACGTTTCCCTTGCGGTAGGCGTCGAACAAACCGGGCACGCCCAACATGCTATCTGGATTGAAGACTTTGGGGTCGAGGAAGTCATCGTCGATCCGGCGGTAGATCACGTGAACGCGCTCGCGGCCCGATGTCGTATGCAGGTAGACTTTGTCATCCTCGACGAGCAAATCCTGTCCTTCGGCAAGCTGCGCACCCATCTCACGTGCCAGAAAAACATGCTCGAAATAGGCTGAGTTGAATACACCGGGCGACAACAAGACGACGGATGGATCGGAAACTCCAGCCGGCGCGACGGCTTGCATGGCGCGCATCAGTTGTGCACCGTATTCGTCCACATCGGCGATTGGTATTCCGTCGGCAAGGTCAGGGAATGCGCGCATCATGAGATGCCGGTTTTCGATGACGTATGAGACTCCCGAAGGCGTTCTAGCGTTGTCCTCAAGTACCCGGAACGTACCTTTGTCGTCGCGAACGAGGTCGGTTCCACAAATATGGACATAGGTCCCCTTCGGCACGCTGACGCCGCACATTTCTTCTCGGAAGTTCTTGTTACCTTTGACGAGTTCGGCTGGAACGGTGCCGTCTTTTAGAATTTTTTCGTCATGATAGATGTCATGTAAAAACAAATTGAGAGCCGCGACGCGCTGCTTAACGCCAGATTCAATTATTTTCCAGTCGTCACGTGTAAGAACTCTTGGAATGACATCGAATGGCAAGATTCGATCGATGGCGTCACGGTCCGTGTAGACTGTGAAGGTAATGCCAAGGTTGAAGAGCTCTCGTTCAGCGTCGCGGGCGCGTCGGCGCAATCCGGCAAAGTCGAGACCGTTCAAGCGATTTGAAATCTCCTTAAGCTGCTTGAGACGGTCTTTGCCGTGCAGTTCGCAGTACCAACCGTCGGGATCGTAATTTTCCAGCAGTCCGGTTTGACTGCTCTGACTTTGACTCTGACTTTGAGATGCCATTTGAAGCCTGTAGAAATTTGGTTGATGGTCAGGCTATCTTTCGACGAGTGCAATGGCAAACGGCAATCACGGTCGCAGACACGAGTCCGCCGAAGATTGTGATGTCTAACGGGTGAAGGACCTCGCGGCCTGGTTCGTCTTCGCTCCTTAACGGCTACGATGATCCAAAAATCCGCCTTTCACAAAATCCCTCAATCTGTCTCCTGGTCGCTGAAGGCGGGAACAGAGGAGATACGGCAGTTCGGTGTCAGCGGATTGGGGGCTACGAGTGATTGCATGCTTATGGGCACTTTCAGAAGTGTCGATAGGTCCCGCGGGGTGCCGGCTTAGAGGTCGCGGATGCCAAGTTTGTTGCGAATTGCTGGGATCAGACTGCGGCGCTCTGGTATGAACGGGTTATGCAGAAGCGCTTCGTCGAACGCTTCCAGGGCGGCTTTGTCGTTGCCCAGCCGCCTAAAGATCCGGCCGCGTCCAGCCAGTGCTCCAAAGTGGCGTGGTTCCCGCTTCAAGGTTTCGATAATATCGGCTAGCGATTCTTCGTAGCGTCCCATATGGAAAAATACGGTAGCGCGGCCGTTCCAGCCTTCTGCGAAATCAGGTGCGCGTCGTATGACCTCGTCGAGCTTATTTATTGCGGACTGAAACTCACCCTCACTGGCATTGATCTTGGCCCGACTAAGGAGGTCATCGATGTCACTTCGCCCGGATTGATGCCACGCAAGCCAGATCTGCTCTAAGATCGCCTGTGCGACGAAGCCGGATTTAGCAATCTTCAACTTGGCGAAAAGTGCGTTGAGGTTTCTCTTGCGTTGGACGGGATCACCATATTCGTAGGTGTTGACCTCTTTGGCCAGAGGAGCTGCGTTGATGCCGGAGTGCAATTGCGGTGATTGGGCCAAACCGTCGACCAGTGCAGTCAGCACGAACGCCAGACTTGCCACAGCGAAAATTCTTTGCCTGACACCTGAAAATGATAGAGCCGGGGTCATGTTAAAGCCGCTCCTCACTTGCCGCACTTATCTATCCAGCAGCCGCAACACCGTCGCTAATACTTCCTTATTGGAATAGGGCTTGGCAATATAATCATCGGCACCAAGTTCGAATGCCAGCCGTCGATCTGCATTCTGTCCCTTGGCTGTCAGCATCAGGACTCTCGGCTGAGTAATCGACGTATCGCTGCGTAAGAGTTTCAAGAACTCAAAGCCTGTTACATGCTGCATCATTGCATCGAGAACGATGAGATCGGGACTAACCGACTTCAGTTTTTCAAGCGCTGTGCGGCCGTCCGGAGCACCCTCGACTTCGAATCCCTCGCGCTCAAACAAGAACCTCAGCGACTCCATGATCGCGGGCTCGTCCTCCGCTATCAAAATTGTGCCCGGCACTCCCCGTTCCTCCACGTATATTTATTTTTTAGCGACTTTTTTGAACTG
>JAJFHK010000491.1 GCA_021775655.1 Filomicrobium sp.
TGATGCTGACGGCGCGTGGCGAAGCCATGGACCGGATCGTCGGCCTCGAACTGGGTGCCGACGACTATCTACCCAAGCCGTTCGAACCGCGCGAACTTCTCGCACGGCTCAAAGCCATCTTAAGGCGCGGGGCAGCACCGAGCAGCGATTCGGGGAAAGACGTTCTTCGTTTCGGCCGCCTGGAGATCGACCGCGATGCACGCGAGGTTCGCCTCGATGGTCAAGTAGCGCAACTGACCGGTCATCAGTATCAGATGCTGTTGGCGCTTGCTGAGCATCCCGGCCGCGTTCTAACACGTGATCAGATCATGGACCTCGTACGCGGCGAAAATCTCGAAGCCTTCGACCGCTCGATTGACGTGCACATCTCGCGCATCCGGCAGGCCGTTGAGGACAACCCGAAAGAACCTAGACGGATCATCACGGTGAGGGGCGCGGGCTACGTCTTCGCCAAGGCGCAGGAGTAGGGGTAAATTGCTGAAGCGGCTTTCGACGCAGATCTACCTGACCATCATCTTGACGCTCGTCATCGTCGTGCTGGTCGCAGGTGGCATGTGGCGGCACTCCGGCGGTGGGCGGCAGTTGCAACATGCCGTACAGGTCGCGGGCGAGCTTCTGTCAGATGGGCTTCCCGCAGCAACGGTTCCTGTCTCCGAACAGAGAGATGCAGCCATCGATCTTGCCAAACGGTTGCGGCTGGATCTTGCGCTTTACTCGGCAAACGGCGACCAGATCGCCCAATTCGGGCGGCGGCTGCCGCCTCCACCGGCAAACGATAGGAGGGATCGCGACGGTGGATTTTTGCGCGGACGCTTCGGCCCTGCGTGGGCCGTCCCACTGCCGGACGGCCGCGTCATTGTCGCCAGCACCCACCGGCGGCGCCCGCCGCCGCAGCCAGTCCGCTTCATCGTGCTTCTTGGCGCCATTGCACTCGTTGTTGGTCTGTGCGCGTGGCCGGTCGTTCGAGGGCTGACCCGTCGCATTGAACGCCTTCAGGCCAGTGTCGAGCGTTTCGGCGCGGGAGACTTGAGCGCGCGTGTCGAGGTCAAGGGCCGCGACGAAGTTGCCAAGCTTGCAGAGAGTTTCAACGCATCGGCGGCACGGATCGAAGAATTAGTCGGTGCACACAAGTTGTTGCTTGCCAATGCCAGTCATGAATTACGCACACCGCTCGCACGCATCCGCATGGGGCTCGAACTGATGGACGGCGATCCGAGCCCTACGCGTCGCGCCGCACTCGAAGCCGACATTGGCGAAGTCGACGATATGATCGAAGAAATCTTGCTGCTCAGCCGGCTTGGGGCAATCGACGGACTGGAGGAAAGTGGGGACGTCGACCTTCTGGCGCTGGCGGCCGAGGAAGCCTCGCGCTATCCCGGCACCGATGTTTCAGGAACTCCTGTGACACTCGGCGGCGATGCGCGGCTGTTGCGCCGACTCATCCGAAATCTCATAGAGAACGCGATGAAACATGGCGCCACACCAGTCGCGGTTTCGGTCGGGAAAGAAGGGGGGCAGGCTGTTTTGCGAGTCCGCGATCATGGCCCTGGTGTAACAGCCGATCTTGCAGAACAAGTGTTTGAACCTTTTCACCGTGGGGCCTCGCGCGGAAAGACTGGCGGCAGCGGTCTGGGTCTTGCTTTGGTGCGGAGCATCGCAGAACGGCATGGAGGAACTGTGCGGTTCGAGTCGAGTCCTGGCGGCGATGGGCTTTTGAATGAGGTTGTCGTGCGGCTGTGGTAAGGTGGGAGGCTGATTGCTTAAGTTAGAGAACGCGACACACACACCGGCCTCAGCTGGCAAATTCGAGCAGCCACAAAGACTCAAAATTCGCCTTGAGCGTTCTGTTGCCGGCATTGAAGCGCAGTCGCGAATTATCAGACGGCGTCGTATTTGTGAACGGGTTGCGCGTATGCCCAACCGACGTTGTAGGCCATAGCTCCATGCCAAGCCCCAAACCCAATCATGATCCCGAATGCCTCCGCATACATGGCGAGTGAAGAGTCGAGCGGCAAGTCGCCCAACTCGATTAGTGCAGCTCGAATGAACAAGAAAAACAAAAAGGCAGCTGACACTCCACAAATTGCTCCGGCAAAAATTCGAACCGAACGGAGAAGTGTTCTGGCACTATGCGCACCGCTGGCCACACTCGCAGCGCCTGCCAATCCCGCCGACAGAATTGCTATCAGAATGATTTCCCGCAGCTCTGGACTCTTTGCGCTGCCGACAAGTACATCGAGGGTGAGTTCGTTGAACATTTTGGAGTTGCAAGCGAGTTCTCCGTAAGGTGCGAACCACCACCTTCCCAGAACGGCTATCAGTACAAAAATCAAACACGTTGCCAGCGGCCGCCACCAAGCATGACGGTCACTGTACCACCATGTCCCAAGTCCAAGGACGGAACCGAAGAGCAGTGATGTTACAAGACTGATCGGCTCATAACGAACATTGACGAGTTCTCTTGAGCCAGGAGCTATGCCGTCAAATAGATCGAATGCCAGCAGAGCGCTCGCGAAACCACTTGCCACGCCAAGGGTCGCAAGGATTCGAATTGGCCTGTTACTTGTTTGGTGAAATTCGAAACGGTCGGTGAAATTGCTGTTTGACCACGGGATTTGTTCGGACTTTGTCGCTTTGTGGACATCACGCGCCACCCGTTGGAACATATCGAAGATATCAAGGCCGCGGGTTCCAATGTGCCGCGACATGCCGTGACTGAATGGGCTCATGCCATTGGGTGGGCCGTCGCTTGCAACACCTCCCGGATCAGCTGCAAATGCGATCAGCGTCCGGCCGATACTTTCCAGTGACGACCGCGACAAGCCGCGGCTTGCTGCAACTGTCTGGGTTTCGCTATCAAAGTTTAGCGGAGCAGTTGCCTCAGGAGAGAACTGACCGCGAGAGATCGACATGCTATTTACGGGATATAACCCGCCATTGTCGCGGCAGGCATCCAGAAAAACCAACTTATAATTGGCGCACGAGGCCATCTGATCGAGGACCCATTGAACCGGGACCAGGTCGGCAACAGGAGCCTGCGAGTAGCGGTCAAAATCGATTGGAACAATATAATTCTCACCGGCAAGCTGGAGGCCATGACCTGAATAATAAAATAGGATTGCTTCGTTACAGCCTCCAACCGCGCTGAAATAGTTCTTAAGATGGCTCTCTGTGCTTTTGCGATCGAGGTCGGTCAATCGCAAAACGCTAAAGTCGAGTCCCTGCAACTGCGCTGCGATCGTATGAACGTCGCGCACCGGGTTATTGAGCGGTGTGCTGCCGTAATAATTTGCGTTGCCGAGAAGAATGGCATGTCGGCGAAGCGTCGGGCGACTGGAAATCATTGCAACAAATCCACCATTCAAAATTGTATCCTACCGTCATGATGGCAGGTGGAAAAAAGTGGTCACTTGGCAGGTTGCGATTAGCCCCCGGGATTGTCGTTGCCGAAGAGCTGATCGAAAAAGCCCAGCGCTTGCTCCGGCCAGGTCGGGGGCGAGGCATGCTCGGGACTGTAGGGGTATTTGTTTTGCGAGTAGCACCATCTAGGCGGCTTCGAGCTAAGGTAGAAGTGCTTGCGCTTAGATTCGGAAAGACAGTAAGGCGCAGCATTCCGGGACTCGGCCACCACCTGATCAATGCTGTTAAAAACCCGCCACAGCCTGACAGTCTTGTCAGCCGAAGCGGTTGCAATCCGTTTACCGTCGTTGGACACAGCAACCGAGTTCACCGCGTCATCGTGACCTTTAAGCACGGCAATCTGCTCACCTGTATTCACGTTCCACAATAGGATCAGTTTATCGCTCGATGCGGAGGCGAGCCGCAATCCATCGGGGAAAAATGCAACTGATTTGACCCCATATTTGTGCCCCTTGAATATTGCGAGTTGCTCTTTGCTGTCGACGTCCCACAGCCTGACAGTTCCGTCGTTTGATGCCGAGGCGAGCTGCGTCCCGTCCGGGGAAAACACGACTGAATTCACAAAACCCGTATGGCCTTTTAGGTTGGCGATACGCGTGCCACTCTCGACATCCCACAGCTTGACATTCCCATCACTGGACCCCGACGCAAGCTGCGCCCCATCGGATGAGAAAGCTATTGAATCCACACGGGAGGCCTGATCCTTGAGCACTGCTTTTTCGTCGAATGTGTGCGCGTCCCAAAGCCTGATCGAGTTGTCACTGGACGCAGTGGCGATCCATCGCCCGTCAGGGGAGAAGGCGGCAGAGTTTACCGGCTGAAAATGACCTGCAAGTTTAGCGATCTCCCTGCCTGAGCTTGTCTCCCAGATCCTCGCCGTTCTGTCATTTGATGCCGAAGCAATCTGCGTCTCGTCCGGGGAAAAAACCGCTGAATTGACCCAATTGTCATGGCCGTCCATGACTGAAATTTGCCGACCTGTTGTTGCGTCCCACACCCGCAGTGAATTGTCTGGTTCGCCAAATAGGCTGCCTGATGCCGAAACCAACTTCTTTCCGTCTGTCGAATACGCGACCGAATTTACATAGTTGTGATGGTTATTGAGAACCTGTGGTTCTGTGGGTGCGGTTGCGCCGGAAAGTTCCCAATGCAAAATGTCCCCGGGAAATGCGCCTGAGATCAGAAAGCGGTCATCTGGGGAAAAGGTGACTGAATTGACCCAACTCTCATGTCCAACAAGGACTGTAAGCTGCTTACCAGTCGCCACGTCCCACAACCGAACCGTTCTGTCGCTTGAACCCGAGGCGACAAGCTTTCCGTCCGATGAGAAGACAACTGAATTGACCTGTTGATCATGGCCGGTGAGTGTCATCAGGTGCCTTCCTGTAACAGCATCCCATAGCCTGACAGTGCGATCACCCGATGCTGTGGCAAGCTGTTTGCCTGTCGGAGAAAATGCGATTGAAGTTAGCTGGAACGCATGACCCTCGAGGCGAGCGATTTCTTCGCCTGTCAGTGCATTCAGAAGTCGGCCCGTTGTGTCCGACAAGGGTTGCAAAGCAATGCGCAATCCATCGATGGAGAATGCCATAGACGCCTCCCACCCTTTATCACTTCTGAAATTTAGCAATTCGGCACCTGTTCCGGTGCTCCAAATCCTGACCGTTTTATCATGAGATGCGGAAGCAAGCCTCGTCCCGTCCGGCGAAAAGACAATCGATCTGATGAAACTTGCATGACCATTCAATTCGACTACTTCTGCACGTGTGGCCGTCTCCCATATTTTGATAGTGCCGTCGCTCCAGGCCGATGCAAGCAACTTTCCGTCCGGTGAAAAAGCAACTACATCTGTGGCACCTAGCGAGGAACTTGTTATCTCGAAGGAGGCGACCTCTCCACTTGGTTGAAGCTCCCATAAGCGGATCGTGCCGTCGATAGAGGCGGATGCCAACAGACGCCCGTCTGGAGAAAACGCAACTTCTTGAATTCCATTTGTATGGCCCCTCAGCTCAGCGATTGGCTTGCCGGAATCGATGTGAAGGAGGTTTATGACCTTGCTGTCGCGCGACAGCGCGGCAAGTTGCGTCCAAAGTGGCGAAATCGCAAAAGTCCTGGAATTGCCCTCATGCCTGCCGAGCATACGTACTCTAAGATCCGGTATAGTGCGCCACGCACGAAAGGCTGACTTCAGCGACAATGCTGCCTGAGGACTATAGGGAAGAAACCTTCGAACCGGATCAAGGCTTTGAGGCGCAGGCAGGCCCTCCAACGCTAATAGCATTGCCTCGACAGGCCGGCCGTCGATGAGGCTTTCATCAGAAAGCCTTGCAATGAACTCGGAACGATTGAGATTGGTTTGTTCCCAGAACTGGTACACGCCCCATGCAATAGCGGCGAGGCTGATGAGGCCGACCACCAAGCCACCAAACGATATTCGCTGCCACTTAGCACGCGCAGTTTGGGCAGTGGCAACTTGCTCAAGCCGCTTCCGTTCAGCTTCCAAACGCCGACTCTCGGCGGCTTCGCTTTCAGCAATAAACTCATGCACCAGATCTGAGATATCGGGCGCGGATTTGGGCTTTCGGGAGAGCGATTGCATGGCTTGCGGAATTTGTTCACCCAGGAGCAACCCACTTTGCACGCGATTACCTGCATCCCATTCCACGGCCCGGGTAATAAGACGGTTGTGTTGTCTGTGCCAAAGAACATCCAAGTCCAGCACAGCGATCAATTCGTCGAGGGAAGCCGCAAAGCCGCTATCGTCGGTGAAGTCGAGCTTGACGTTCAGCCCTGACAGACGCGGAGGTGCTTTCAGAAAATCAATCTCCGTGCGCAAAACTGCAACGATGCGCTTGCCCAACCCCCGCGCGAAAGCGATTTCCTCGTCGCAGACTTTGCTGGTCGCGCTGAATGGTGAGACGACAAAGACCATTACATCGGCTGCAGTAATCATCTCCTGGATGCGCTGCCACCATTCGTCCTCTGCGGCAATGCCCGTCGTAATATTGTCAGGGTCGTAAGCCGCTTGGTCAAAATTGCAGTGATACCCGCGAGCTGTCAGGGCGTCCGCCAACTGACGCACAAAATCTCCATCCTTACGCGAATAGGAGATAAAGAGCCTCAACCGTTCTGACTGACTGCCGCTTCCCGAATTAACTTCAGCAATCACTTTTCCACTCACTACGATAGGCAATTTGAAATTAAGTAGACGACCCGAATCGATGGCCTGAGGTGAATTTGGAAAGGCATCTGGACCGCGCCAACCTCACGAATGCAAATGTGCCAGAAGAATTGCAGGTTCACAACGGACCTCAGTATTCCTGAAATGCTGGAACGGAATATCCTGATCGAGCCGCTCTGCACAATTCGTCTGCATTTGCCTAAGAGGCACTTTCGAGCGGGCATGCTGTTAGTAAACTGACTGCTCAGTTCAATCGTTGGCGCGCGCCCAGATGCCATACGTCAACATCAAGATCACAAGAGAAGGGGGCGATAGGTGAGGTGAACAGAACGAAAAGCTGATCGTCGGCGTCACCATGGTCTTGCAAGAGTTCCTCAATTAAGAATCCGGCAACGACACATGTGGTTATCGAAGAAGTCCACCTCGACAGTTGGTGGATCGGCGGCAGGCCCGTCACGGAGTGGCGCGCAAAAATACGTGGGAAGAGCAAATATATGTCGGTGTCGCATGGTTGATCCTAGTGACCGCGCCAGCTATCGCCCCCTGATTGCCGAATATTCTGAGCTCAGAGCTTTCGAATGACTGCGGTAGACAAGAATTCGACTTAAAGATTGACACAGCGAGCGCTATCTAGAACGATTCAAACAAAAGAATTTGGAGGACGCCATGTGTCGAGTATTTGCAGGCCAAGATCCTGCGCGGTTTGAATGCGTCACGCGCTCTGTTCGCCTGTCGGGGCATGCAACCAGCATTCGGCTGGAAGCCGCGTTTTGGGATATCCTTGACCAGGTTGCCGACGGCCAGGGCCTCACGACACCGAAGTTTCTTTCTATGCTTCATGACGAAGTTGCAGAGCTTCGGGGTGACGTTCCCAATTTCACTTCTATGCTTCGGACCACTTGCCTGTTGCATCTTTCGGGCGAACAACATGAAACGCGCGAATTGGCTGAGTTGGCAGTATCTGCAGCCTAGAGCGTGTTCATCTTAAATGGACCCTAAGGCACTGACTGCAGGACCGAAATTCTATCATCAGAAGTAAGGTAGTATTCGGCTACCACCAATCTTAAGCTAAGCGGACCTACCCTTCGAGCAAAAGGAGGCTCTCTTGGCAAAATCAATTCACTCAATGATCCGGGTACTCGATCTGGACCGCTCAATCCGCTTCTATCACGAAGCGCTTAGGCTGGACGTCGCCGATAAATTCGACTTTGACGACTTCACACTCGTCTACCTGCGCAATCCTGAAGCCGATTTCGAACTCGAACTAACTCTCAACAAAGGGCGTACCGAGCCCTATGACCTCGGCGATGGGTATGGCCATCTCGCACTTGCGGTTGACGATGCGCGCGCCGAGCATGAGCGCATCGCCGCTCTTGGGCTCAATCCCGCCGATGTTAAGGAATTTCATCGAGAAGGCGCGCTCATGGCGCGCTTTTTCTTCATCCAGGACCCGGACGGCTATAAAATCGAAGTGCTGGAAAAGCACGGCCGGTACAAATGACCAAGCAAGTCAAAACAAAAAACAACGAACAAGGGAGGACCAAATGGCATCGCAAAAGGATCCTAGAAACCTGACACGCCGCGAGTTGCTCTCGCACGGCGTGAAACTGGGCGTTACGGCCTTCATTGTTGGTCCGGCGTTCATTGCGGCCAGTGATGCTGCGTGGGCAACCGAAGTAAAACACTTGAAGCCAGAGACGATGGCGACGCTGATCCAAATGGCGCGCGACATTTATCCACACGACCGCATCGCTGATGAATTCTACGCTACTGCCGTCAAGTCCTACGATGCAGAGCAACATGTCGGGATGGTCGAAGCAGGCGTTGCCGCATTGGATGCAGCAGCAGCCGGCGCGGGTTTCCCAAGTTATCTGGGCACCGGATGGGAGCGCGATCGCGTCGACATCCTCCGTAGCATGGAAAAAACTCCATTCTTCCAAACGATCCGCGGCGGGCTCGTTACAGGGCTTTATAACCAAAAAGCTGTCTGGCCGGTCTTTGGTTATGAGGGCGAGAGCTTCTCAAAAGGCGGCTACATCAAACGCGGCTTCGATGACATCAACTGGCTCTGAGGGAGACAACAATGCCTGCACCATTCGATAAGAATGACGACAGCGTTGTCGTCGTAATTGGAACCGGCGCCGGTGGTGGCGTCCTGTCAAACGAACTCGCACAAAGGGGCGTCAGTGTTGTCGCTCTTGAAGCGGGCGGACGGCACTTGCCGGCAGACTACATCAACGACGAGTGGGACAGTTTTGGACAGCTGGCTTGGACGGATTCTCGCTCAACGTCGGGCGATTGGCGTGTCGCCAAAGACTTCGCCGGCCTTCCTGCATGGATCGTCAAATCCGTCGGCGGTTCAACCGTGCACTGGGCAGGCGCTTCGTTGCGCTTCCAGGACCACGAGTGGAAGGCAGCGTCCACCTACGGTAAAGTTCAGGGCGCGAACCTGCTCGACTGGCCGATCGAGGCCGCCGAAATGGCACCTTGGTATGAGAAAGCCGAAAGCAAACTCGGCGTAACGCGGACCGGAGATCGCGCTGGGCTACCCGGCAACAATAACTTCAAGGTGTTCGAAGCTGGCGCCAAGAAGTTAGGTTACAAGAAAGTGCACACCGGGCGCATGGCCATCAACAGCGCACCATATGATGACCGTGAGGCCTGCCAGCAGACAGGCTTTTGCTTCCAGGGGTGCAAGTGGGGCGCGAAGTGGTCGTCCGCCTATACCGACATTCCGCGCGGTGAAGCGACCGGCAACCTCGAAGTTCGTGAGAAAGCGCACGTCTTGCGCATCGAGCACGACAAGGCCGGCAAAGTCAGCGGCGTTGTCTATATGGACGGCGATGGCAACCAGCAGATGCAGAAGGCCAAGGCCGTATGCGTCGCCGGCAATTCGATCGAAAGTCCGCGGCTCTTGTTGAATTCCGAATCGAGCATGTTCCCTGACGGACTTGGCAACTCATCAGGGCAGGTCGGCAGAAACTACATGCGTCACATGACGGGGTCAGTTTACGCCACCTTCCCAAAGCCCGTCAGAATGTGGCGCGGAACGACAATGGCCGGAATTATCTCTGATGAAGCCAAGCACGATCCCTCGCGCGGATTCGTCGGTGGCTACGAGATGGAAACGCTCGGACTGGGCATTCCGTTCATGGCCGCCTTCCTGGACCCAGGTGGCTGGGGTCGGGAGTTCACCTCTGCGCTGGATGCTTACGAGAACATGGCGGGCATGTGGCTTGTCGGAGAAGACATGCCGCAAGAGACCAACCGGATCACGCTCAATCACGATGCGAAAGATCAGTATGGGTTGCCGACCCCCAACGTGCATTTCGATGATCACCCTAACGACATCGCGATGCGCAACCATGCCTACAAGCAAGGTACGGCGGTCTATGAGGCTGTCGGCGCAACGCGCACTCTGCCGACACCGCCGTATCCATCGACGCATAATCTGGGAACCAACCGAATGTCGGCAAATCCCCGCGATGGAGTTGTCAACAAGTGGGGGCAGTCGCACGATGTGAAAAACCTGTTCGTATCGGATGGCAGCCAGTTCACGACCGGTGCATCGGAGAACCCGACGCTGACGATCGTCGCACTTGCCATCCGCCAGGCCGATCATTTGGCCCGCGAACTGAAAGCCGGAAACCTGTAGTTCGCCAAGTAGAAATCTCCGGCCAGACGGATGTTGCTGGCCGGAGGTTCACTTTTTTACCGGTATTGATTGATCAATTTCCAAGCCTTTTTTGTCCGTCGTGGTTGGGGCGAGGCTGGATGAAGTCGGGAGCCCGCTTCTGTGTGAAGGGGCAAGACCGGTCATTTCGTGGCAACGTTACGTTACACAGGTGAAGTGTCACAAAAGCTGACACGGATATGTGCAGCTAACCGCTGGAAAATTCAGGTTGCAGAAAGCGGAAGATGGCTTGAATTGCTAC
>JAJFHK010000492.1 GCA_021775655.1 Filomicrobium sp.
GCGGACGCAGGTCTTGGAGAGCTTCGAGCCGTTGGCGCGCATGCAGCGCTTGACGCCGGCGCCGCCGGGTGCGTGGCCCGAGCAGTAGGAGAGGTAGTCGCCCATGCAGGCGTACTTGACGGAGGAGGAAACTGCGAAGGCGCTGGAAGCTGAACCGGCGACGATTGCGACGGTGATTGCGGTGGCGATTGCTTTCTTGAAGGTGTTGGTCATTGGTCCGTCTCCTGGTTCCGAGCTGTGGGTCGCGGCGTTTGCTGCCGTCCGTTTCTGAGACCAACACTTCCTGAAGTCTTGTTGGCTTGATGAACCCAATATGCGGGAACGCTCTCCGTGAGGCTGTTTCGGGCGGGACAACTAGAAAGTTTTTTGAAATGCCCGGGAGATATCAGCAGTGAAGGCTGCGGACCCACTAAATACGGGGCTTTGGGGCGGTTCAGGAGGTGTTCATGCTGGGGGCACTATCTTCCCATCTGGGAAAACCTAGTTCTATACTTGTCTGCCGAGTTCTGTTCTGGCGCTGTAGCGGGCGGCCTTCCGGTGGATCGGATCCTTTGGAGGTATTCTTTTGATACGGCGATCATTCATATTGGGTGGCGTGATGCTGGCGCTTTCGTCCGGCATTGCGACGGCCGCCGATAGCGTCGTGCAAAAGCCAACCGTTGTTGCGAATTCCTGTGCAGCCAAATGCCGTGCAGCCCACAGCAACTGCCGCGTTCAAAGACGGGGCAACCCTAGTTGTGACCGGCAGCTGCAAAAGTGCATTCGGCGATGTATGCGCCGTTAGTTGGTGGGTTTTTCAATCATTAAGCTCGCTCAAAGATCGCCGGCAAGAATCGCCAGCAGGCGTCTAGGGCCGTGCGCGCCGATGACGATTCGGCCACCGATGTCTGCGGTACGCGATGGACCTGTTATCAGGTTGAGCGTGCGTGGCATCGGATTTGCGCTTGGGCGTTCGCGCAATAGCTCGAAGGCATCTTCAAAAGTCGCAACAATTCTTGTTTTCGGTACGATGATAATGTGCGTGTCGGGCAAGTACCCCAACGTTACTGGATTGTCCGGACCTGATGCCAGCGCCATGGTGCCGGTTTCTGCGATGCCGGCGAAGGCGGCTGATAAACCAGCAGAGTCATCGGGAGCGGCTGCGCCCCTAGCGGTCTCGAATCCCTCGACGCTTGAAAAATCCAGCGATGAAAGATAGGCGTCGGCGCCGTGCCTTAAACGCAGCGGCTGGTTGTTGGCATGCAAGTATCCGGCGATGGCGGCTGGTATTTCCGTGGCCGTTGCAACTTCCGCGACTGTGGCAAGCTGGCGCTGTAATTCATCCTTGAAGCGCGCAAGGAGATCGGTGCCAGTTTCGGCAACACGTAGCGGGGCGGCGGCGCGCGGCTTTGCGGTGATCCGTTGTTCGGCGGCCGCGGTGCGGGCGTCGTCGTTTTCTGACGCGCCAAGCGAAGTACGGATTTTTGACAGTATCGATTCGCGTGCACCTGCAGGAGAGTTGGTCGGCTTCATTGAGTTCTCCCCGTTCGTGCTGCCTGCTTCTCTCGCGCAGCCCAAAGCTCTTGGAACGTTTTACCTTGCGGTGCTGGAAAATTCCGCCCCCCGGTCCAACCGCTAGCAAAGGGCATCCATGTGAATGCACCATGCCGACCGCTGGCAAACTTCATGGCGCGACTCATCAAGCGTGACAACGCATGATACGCCCATGGCTGGCGCGCCAAGGTTGCCCAGGATTTCAGGGCCAGGCGCGTCACGAATGGCGTTTCGCCCTCAAGAAATTCGCGTTCGCGCCAATGGCGCATCAGTTTGGGTAGGGGGATGTGCATCGGGCATACGGATTCGCAGCGGCCGCAGAACGTTGACGCGTTGGGCAAGTTGCCGGCTTCCTTGATGCCTATCATTCCTGGGTTGAGAACGGCACCGATTGGACCTGGATAAACCCATCCGTAAGCATGGCCGCCGACCGCATTGTAGACAGGGCAGTGGTTCATGCACGCACCACACCGGATGCAACGCAGGACTTCCCGGAACTCAGTACCCAATAGTTCACTTCGGCCATTGTCGAGGAGAATTACATGATACTGCTCGGGCCCGTCAGGGTCGCCGGCACGGCGTGGGCCGGTGGAGAAGGTCGTATAGGATGTGATTTCCTGCCCGGTGGCCGAGCGCGCAAGTAGGCGCAGGAGTGCGGCAGCATCGTTGAAAGTTGGCACGACCTTGTCGACCGATGTGATGACAATGTGCACTTTGGCAAGCGATTGGGTGAGGTCGCCGTTGCCTTCGTTGGTAACGATGATCGAGGAGCCTGTTTCGGCGATTAGAAAATTCGCTCCTGTGATGCCGACATCGGCGTTCAAGAACTTTTCGCGCAAGATCTGGCGAGCTTCGTCGACGAGTTCGGCCGGGTCGATGAGTCTGCGGTCTTTCGGTAGCTGGGAATGCTCGCGTCGGAAGTCGGCCTCGACCTGTCCCTGCGTCAGGTGGATTGCGGGGGCAATAATGTGACTGGGCGTCTCATGGCGAATTTGCAAAATGTATTCGCCAAGGTCGGTCTCCACGACTTCCAGACCGGCCTTCTCAAGGTTCGCGTTGAGGCCGATTTCCTCAGACACCATCGACTTGCCTTTTGTGACAAGTTGGGCGCCTGCCCCCTGACAGATGCGCAGGATGGCAGCGCAGGCATCGCCTCCAGTTGATGCCCAGTGGACATGACCGCCTGCCTCGGTGACCGCCTGCTCGTAGCGTTCAAGATAGATGTCCAGATGCTGGAGCGCGTGGTTGCGTAAGTCGCGGCCGTAATCGCGCAGGTCATCGAATTCTGGCAATCGGTCACGGGCCGCCCGGCGCTGGGCCACCAAGCCTCCGGGAATGCCGGAGAGAGCTTCCTGGAGCTGGCGGTCTGCCAGAGCAGTGCGGGCGTTTGATTTGAAATCGTGGGAGGTTGGCTGCATGAGATTAAGCTGGCCCAGCACCTGACTGGCTGCAAGGTCAATCTTTCTGTCTGCTGTTGGTACTTCGTCGCTGTTATCCGCCGTTCAGCAAGCCGTATGCGTTAGCGCTTGTCGTCTGAGCTCGCGATCGGAGGATCGTCGAGTTCGCCAGCGAGGATTTCGGCGACGTGCCGACAGGCGATTTTGCTTTCCTGGCGGCTGAGCTTCCCGGCCATATTCATCAAGCAGCCAAGATCCCCAGCCAGGATAATGTCGGCGTCTGCTGCGGCGATGTTAGCGGTTTTTTTCTCGACCATGGCGTTGGAGATGTCAGGGAACTTGACTGAGAAGGCGCCACCGAAGCCGCAACAGATTTCACAATCGTCCATCTCCTTCAGTTCCAGGCCCGGAATCGATTTCAACAATGTCCGAGGCTGTGACTTGATCGTCAGTTCGCGCAAGCCCGAGCAACTGTCGTGATAGGTGACGGTGCCGCTGAAAGCTCCGGGCACGTCGCTAAGTCCGCGGACATCGACGAGAAACGAAACGAGTTCATGGACCCGTGCGGCAAATGCGCTTGCACGGGCGTGGTCGTCCGAGCCCTCGTCCATCAAGCGGGGATAGTGCGCCTTTAACATGCCGGCACATGATCCCGAAGGCGCAACGACATAATCGCAGCCTTCGAATGCCGCGATCGTTTGCAGGGCAAGTGCCTTGGCATCGGCGCGATCGCCGGAATTGTAGGCGGGTTGTCCGCAGCACGTCTGGGCATGCGGTACGACAACTTCACAGTCGGCGTATTCGATTAGTCGCGCGGCTGCCATCCCGACCGAGGGCCGGAACATGTCGACGAGGCATGTCGCAAACAAACCAACACGGGGCCGTTTAGTTGCAGGGTCGCTCATCTGTTTCCTAAGGCTGGTTATGGTTTGATTGGGTGGAGTGGGCCTTCGTTCCGCTACGAGGGTGTGAACCTACGCCGCTGGAGGCCCTCCCTCAAGGCATGCAGCAGTTGCGGATGGACCTGGGGTGTATTCAGCTTATTGCCGGATAGCTGCTGCGGGGAGCCAATGCGGTGGTGCGACCAGCCACGGGGAGCGATGGATTTGCACGCAAAATGCGCCGCGGCAGAACGATTCCATCTAGGTCAGACAGAGTCTTGGCGCTGGCTGAGGACGACATGCTAACCATGAATACGGGGACTCGTTGCTCGCATGTGATAAGCAACCGTACGCAAGAGTGCGCCCGCAAACATTCTCGAACAGGAAAGTATTCGCCATGCCGCAGTTGTCTCCAGCAGGCACGCAACTCGTACAGGAGCTTTCTAGCCGTTTCGGCGTTTCGACCGATGCCGTCACGCACATGTTGCTCGCGGTCCACCACGGCAACGGCTCGATGGCTCAATTCAATCATCCCGAGTTCGGCGGATCCGGTCAATGGATGTGGGGTGGCATGACGATGGTAAGCGACCTTTTCAACCATCAGCTGAAGTCACTGGTCGACGGTCTGTGTAACGATCTTTCGAATGCTCTGGCGAGCCATCAGAGCGTGCCATTCAGCGGCTCGTTTCAGTCGCAGAGCCAAAGCGGGTCCGGCTCACAGGCTCAAGGCGCGGGACAAATTGCCGGGCGGAACAGCCTGTTTGTCCCGGACCCGCAATCCGAGTGGTGGCCCAAGCATCTCGGCAGGCCGAGCGCGATCGGTTCGCAGAACAACGTCCGCTATGCCTATTTCGCCGATGGCCGGCGCCTGGCCGTGTCCACCGGAGGCCCAGCCTGGGTTTACGACACCCAAGACCATCAAATCGGTGGCTTTGGCCAGCAGCAGGGCGGCGGATCGTCAATCACCTTCACCAGCCAGTACGGAACGGTGAATCTTTCTTCGTTGCCGGTTGTCTGGCGTGATGGAGCGACTGTCCAGAACCGACCGTCCCAGGCGCCCGTTTTTGTGGCGACCGGGGCTGCCGCTGCGCAACCGGTGACGCAGCCGGCAAGCTCGTCGCCTCCAGAGCGGGCTGAAGATGCAATCGCCCTGCTGGAGAAGCTTGGGCAACTCAAGGAAAAAGACTACATCACCGAGGAAGAATATCAGGCCAAGAAAAGCGATATCCTCAATCGTATTTGAGCTGAGGCCGGGAACCCGGTCGACTCCGCATTCCTGGTCAGGGCCGGGTCAAGACGCGACTTGGCCCTAGGCGCGCGAAATTCTAGAGCCTGTCTGACCTCGCTGGAAGAAATTCTGTTTCTCAAGTGGCGTGTCGTACCCAGCAGGAGGGCGGTGTCATGCCGGAGGCGTGCTTTCCAGCACGACGCGTAGCAATGCTTCGGGCAGCCCGCTACTCCATGCTTAGAATAAAGTTGCGGACCACTGGGTAGATTTCATTTTCCCAACGCCGGCCACTGAAGGTTCCATAGTGACCGACGTTGGCCTGTAGGTGGTGGCGTTTCAGATGTGGGCGCAGTGCCGTGCACAGGTCATGCGCCGCCGAAGTCTGGCCGAGAGCGCAAATGTCGTCGCGGCCGCCCTCCACAGTTAACAGTGCCGTCCTGCGGATCTTGCCTGGATCGACCTTGCGGCCCCTGTGGGTCAAGTCACCTGTAGCAAGCTCAGCTTTTCGAAAGACCCTCTCTATGGTCTCCAGATAGAATTCTTCGGCGAGGTCAAGGACGGCAAAATACTCATCGTAGAACGACTTGATTTTTTCCGCTTCTTCAATCTCTCCGGCAGCGAGATGGGCATAAAGTTTTTGATGCATCGATCGATGGCGTTCCATGTTCATCGCCATGAAAGCCGTCAGCTGGATGAAGCCTGGATACACACGCCGGCCGGCTCCTGGGTAACGCGCCGGCACGCGAGCCGTCACCGAGGACTTGAACCATGATAGCGGTTTGTCTGAAGCCAGCTTGTTGACGGCCGTTGGGCTTTCGCGCGGATCGACCGGACCGGCCATCAAGGTCATCGTTCTTGGTGTTGCCGGATTGTGATCCTCAGACATTATCGCAGCAGCTGCCAGCGCCTGAACGCAGGGCTGGCAGATTGCGAGCATGTGAGCGCCGGGTCCGATTTCTTCGATAAACCGGATCAGGTAGTCAACGTAATCCTCGATTCCGAACTGGCCGGCCGATAGAGGAACATCTCGCGCATTGGCCCAATCAGTGATGTAGACATCGTGATCGCGCAGCAACGTCTCAACGGTCTTTGTCAGCAATGTTGCGAAGTGCCCTGAAAGCGGTGCCACGACGAGCACACGCGGCTGGGGGGCATCCGTGTCCTTTGCGAAGCGGATCAGGTTGCCGAACGGGAGATCAAGTACGACGGTTTCACGCACCGCAATGTCCTGATTGCCAGTTTTCACGGTCTCAATGGCAAATTCAGGTCGCGTGTGAGTCAGTTGAAACCGGGAAATCATCTCGAGACTGGCCCCGAGCTCACGCTTCAATGACGCTGCAAAGGGATCGATTAAATCGGGCCAGAGCAGTTTCCTTGTATTTCGCGCGATCGTTCTCAACGGATCGAGAAGGTCGTCTTGAAGCTGATAAGTTTCATAAAGCAAGTTCAAATACTCCCCTGGGCACCGTTGGCGAAACGCCACTTGCCGGAAGCAAAGAAAATAATATTATTCGTGCTGCAGTGCGAGAAGATAGAATAGGCAATTATTGATCAATTATGAGGCAAAGTGCACAATGAGCAGCGCAACTCTGACAATTTCGCCGAAGAATTATTCTTCATGGTCGCTGCGTGGCTGGTTGCTTTGCCGCATGACAGCGCTCGACTTCCGCGAAGAAGATGTCTGCATGGACTCGACTGACGCGCGCCAGGAACTCCTGTTGTTGTCGCCATCGGTTCTGGTGCCGCGCCTGACGCACGGCGAAGTCGTCGTCTGGGACACACTGGCAATTGCGGGATATCTTAATGAAATTTT
>JAJFHK010000493.1 GCA_021775655.1 Filomicrobium sp.
ACCACTGTCGCCCGCTATCTAGGCCGCGAGCGCGCAGAGCGCTCGTTCATTGAATATGCCACGAGCCGAGGCATCGCACTCAGGCCGGACAGCGAAGCCGACCTGCAACTCGTACGCTTTGCCGAGCATTTACTTGCCAGCTCCATCGGTGCGGCATCGGCACGATTGGTCCTGTCCTTACTGCTCCGTCGCGAGAACATGACCGGTAAGAACGCGATGCAGCTTCTCGACGATGCTTCCGAGGCACTGCAATACAACCGCGATCTCCTTCAGTCCGCGCTCGACCAGGTGCGCCACGGCCTCAGCGTTTTCGACAAAGATATGCGATTGATATGCTGGAACCGTCAGTTCCGCATGATCCTTGGTCTGCCGCGCGAGCTGGTGCGTGTCGGTGCCCCGCTCGACCGAATTCTGCGTGCCCAGGCAGAGCGGGGCGACTTTGGGCCGGGCGATCCAGAAGAACAGGTCGCGGATCGGCTTTTGCGTCTTGCCGTTACAAAGGAGACGTTCCAGGAGCAGCTCCCCAGTGATCGAATCCTTGAGGTGCGTACCAGCCCGATGCCTCAGGGCGGTATCGTGACGACATTCTCCGACATCTCCGAACGAGTCGCTGCGGCCTCTGCCCTGGCACGTGCCAACGAGAATTTGGAAAGGCGCGTACGCGAACGTACCGCCGAGTTGCTCGATCTAAACGCGGCACTCGAGACAGCGAAATCGAAGGCGGATGAGGCAAACCAGGACAAGACCCGGTTCCTGGCAGCTGCCAGCCACGATGTCCTCCAACCACTGAATGCAGCCCGGCTTTATTCAACCAGCTTGATGGAACGGCCTCTCGACAGCGCGTCGTCCAATCTGGTTCGAAATGTCGATGCATCCCTCAACGCTGTCGAAGAAATATTTTCAGCGCTGATCGACATGTCGCGCATGGACGCAGGCCGCCTCACAGTCGAAATCGAGCCCGTCTCGCTGGCCGAACTTTTCGACAACTTAGCTGTCGACTTCGCGCCTGCTGCCGACGAAAAGGGCCTCGACCTCAGGATAATGCCCACCTCGCTTTGGGTTCATTCTGACCGCAGGCTTTTGCGTCGCGTTTTGCAGAATTTCGTCTCCAACGCCGTCAAATATACTCGTTCGGGCCGCGTCCTTCTTGGTGCACGACGCCGTGGAGGTTCTGTTGCGATTGAGGTCTTTGACACCGGGCCCGGCATCCCGGAAGACAAGCGCGAATTTATCTTCCAGGAGTTTCAGCGCCTTGAGGGCGCCGGCAGCACCGCCAGCGGTCTCGGTTTGGGGCTATCAATTGTCGAACGCATTTGCCGCATTCTCGATCATCCGATCGGCCTTTCTTCCCAGGCCGGACGAGGTTCTGCATTCTCAATTGTTGCGCCCATGGCAGAGGTTCGCCTGCCGGCGGCTGCCGCCGTCCTGCCGCGACCACAGCGCGGCACGCTGGAAGGATTGAATGTCCTTTGCATCGATAACGAGCCGGCCATTTTGGCTGGAATGGATGTCCTCCTCACTGGCTGGAAATGTTCGGTCAGGACCGCAACCAGCACCACGGAAGCACTGCGCGTTGCCGGCAATGGAGTGCCACTTGATATTATATTAGCCGACTTTCATCTCGATCTTGGTACCGGTCTGGATGCAATACGTGCCTTGCGCAAAGCCGCCGCTGTGCCCGTTCCGGCCATCGTAATCACCGCCGATCACACTCCTGAAGTCGAGCGCCTCATTCGCGATTGCGATGCTGGCCTTCTAAGGAAACCCGTTAAAGCCGCAGCACTTCGTGCGCTGATAACGCGCTCGCTACAGAGTCACCGCGCGGCCGCTGAATAGCCAAGCTTACTTACTTTCTAGTTCGCCGCACTTTGCCAGTCGCGGCTATCAATCTTGTTAATCGCAATGACCGCCTGGGTACGGCTGTCGACAGCGAGCTTTTGCAGGATGGCAGACACATGGGCCTTTATTGTCGCTTCTGAGACCGAAAGCTTGTAGGCGATCTGCTTATTGAGCAAGCCTTCTCCGAGCATCATCAAGACGCGCACCTGCTGCGGTGTCAGCGACGAAAGGCGCGCCAGCATGTCTGATGTTTCTTCATCCAACTCGCCACTCAAATTGACATCCGGCGGGGTCCAGACTTCGCCGCCAAGAACCTTTGCAACCGCCTCTCGGATCTGCTCAATAGGCTGTGACTTTGGGATATAACCTGATGCTCCGAATTCAATGCAACGCCTAATCGTTCCAGGATCCTCGTTCGCCGAACAGACGACAACAGGAATTTCGGGGTACTGAGCCCGCAGGAACATCAGACCCGACAAACCTTGTACGCCGGGCATGTTCAAGTCGAGCAGGATAAGGTCAACGTCTTTAGACGCACCTAGTTGTTCGTTGAGCTGATCAAGCGAGCCGGCTTCCTGGAATTCTGCGTCCATCGAGGCACTGAGCGCCTGAGTCAACGCACCGCGAAAAAGTGGATGATCGTCTACGATGGTGATGCGGTAACCCGTCATCCCCTGCCTCCCTGGCTTTGGCCAATGCATTGTTATCGTTCTCGGTGTCCGGCGGATCCAAGGCAGACCGTTGATAGACGGACTACCCGTAAAGCAAACCCGCAGGCCGAATGCGTCTTAGAACCGTCACAGATCATGAATTAAGCAACAAGCTTGGTTCCGTGGCAAGTTTGCCATTGCTGTTCGATCCGTTATCCATGC
>JAJFHK010000494.1 GCA_021775655.1 Filomicrobium sp.
CTGGCCGATCCGCAGGCGCCGGTGCTCGGGATGGACCGATACGTCCATGCCATAAAGCCAGTCGCCCATTGGATCGTGCCGCGAGGCAAAGCCGTTTCCGGTTATCGAGACCCATGTGTGCGGGGCAAGGGCATGTTGCTCTGCGATGATGAACGTTGCGCAGTAGCCCACAACGCTGCCGTTGAGTTCGGCGACGAATTGGCCCTCGGGAAAATTGTTGATCTGCCCACGCACCATCTGCGTTGTCAGGCTCGGCGACGGGTGGTAAATGCGCCGGCTCAACGCTGTAATCGCCTGGACATCGGCAAGGGTCGCGCGTCGCGTCGCCAGCTTTGCACGCGGAAGTTTCGACTGCCTGTCAGCTGCTGAGACGTTGGGCGCGTTCTTTTGCATCTATGATGTGACCTAATGACGTTTTCTTCAAGCTCGGCGGTTCCTGCTTGGCGAACGATGGATATCTGCTTCACATGCCTTAGACAATGGCGCTCGCCTAGGGATATGAGGTCACGCGGCAAGATGCGGCACTGAACCGATTGACGGGTGCGTTCATATTCTGACGCGGGGGTGTGTGCTGCTTGCGCGCTTCTGCTCGCACAACCGGGCGCAATCGCGAAAGTCGCTATGGACCTGCCCTACGCCGATGCCGGAAATGCAGTCCTCACAGAGCGTATCAGCCTGCTGAGCCGGCAACTCTTGGTTTGCGCTACGGCGACAGATTGCCTGGCAGCATGGTGCGAGACGCACGGGATTGGTGACGGTCCAATCCGCACCAAAGTTTCGCAAGGCGCGGTGTCGTCGAGCAATGCGGGCGCCGTCGGTTACAGACGGGTGAAGTTGTTGCGCGGTGCCGCATTCCTGAGTGCTGCCGAAATCCGATACCGGTGCGATGCGCTTGACCCAGCCATCTTGCGCAATCTTGCGGAGACCGACATCCCTTTCGGCAAACTTGTTGCTCCCCTCAATCCACGACGCATCACGACGTTTGTGGGGACCTTTGGGGAACTGTCGGCGGAATGCGTCCTCGTCCACCATGCAACGGTGCTGGATGGCAGCGGGCGCCCGATCGCGCGAGTGCGAGAGGCCTATCAACGTGTCCTGGTTAGTTTGCGGCCAGATGATTCTCGGTTGTCTTAATCCGACTTTGACTTTTCCATCTCTATAGGGAGACTTCCTGAGCGAATATGCAGATCGCGTTGCGGGAATGGAATCTCTATGCCGTACTTGTTGAGCGCGGTTTCCAACGCCCAGCAGTATGCGGCATTGACAGCCGCCGGGCGCATGACGGATTCAGGCTGCAGCCATACGACCAGTTCGAAGTCGAGCGAACTATCTCCGAAACCGACAAGCCAGACCTGCGGTTCGCGCCCATATACTCCGGTAAGCGTGTGAGAGACGCTCTCAGCCGCCTCCAAGCCGGCTTTGCGGACCAGTTCCTTGTCGGTGCCATAGGCGACGCCGAAGGGAATCCGGAACCTCCGCAGTGCATCGCGCAGCGTCCAATTGGTCATCTGCTTGGTTATGAATTCCGAATTCGGAACCAGAACATCGATATTGTCGTTCGTTGTCACCAGAGTAGAGCGGATGGTGATTTCGCGTACAGTGCCCTGAATTCCGTCATTCAATTCGATGAAATCACCTACTTTGATGCTGCGCTCAGTTAGCAAAATGATGCCGGCAACCAGATTGCTGAACACCGACTGCAAGCCGAAGCCGATGCCAACGCCGATTGCTCCGGACAGAACGGTCAGCGCGGTCAGGTTCACCCCGATAGCGCTGAGCGCAATAGTGATCGCACCGAACAACAAGATTAGGCGGACGCTTTGAGATATCAGCGTTTGCACCGATGGCGTCAGCGTACTTGCAGTTGCGATTCGCGAATTTATTAAGCGCGACAGCAAGTTGGCGATCCAGACCAGAAACGCGATGAACAAGATGCCCTTGATCACGAGATAGATCGACACCCGCAAGTCGCCTGCCTGCAATGCAATGCCGTCGAGAAATGCGATGGTGGGATCGAGGAGCCGTGTGATGTTGAGTGCGGCGATAAGCCAGGCGACGGCTGCAAACGTGCGCGACCAGAAAGCGTCTGGAACGAGCGTCGAAAACAGCCGGATCAGGACCCATGCATTGAGAAGACTAGCAGCAGCACGGACGATGGCGTTGTCGATTTCCGACTGGCGCATCAGCGAGGTGGCGAACCACAGGAGGGCTACCCAGAACAGCGGTACGAGCAGTGTTTCGAGAACCTGCCTTTGCGCCCTCAGCCTTCCGGACTGCTGTTCGGGCCAGAGTCGCTCAAGGAGTTTTCTGCCGGGGAATGACAGTATGAACGCAGCAAGGCCGGCAGCTAGGATAATCGCGATGTCGATCCCGACTTCTCTTGTCAGGACGTGTTCGTGGGTGAATTCTACTGCCTTCTGGAACCAGGTACTTGCAGCTTTGACAGTTTCTTCGACGGCTTCGGAGACTTTCTCCGGGGGCGGCGGTGGAGGAGGCTCGACTGGTGGAGCTGGCGCTTGAGATGTGCCCGCTGGCGCTGGTTGTGCAGGTGCCGGCTGAGCTGCGCCGGCAGCCGGCGGTGGCGAACCAGCCGCTACAGCAGGAGCGTCACCCGATGCACCTTCAGCCGCTGGAATTGGCGGGGCTCCATCCCCGGCAGCGGGCGCCGCCGATGGACCGGTATTTGCTTGGGCAACAACGTCGACCACTAAGTGCCTCCAATACTTGACGAACCGGCAGGCTCGAATCTGATGCCGGTCTTCGGTTCATCAGCTTACGGCAGAATGGGAAGAACGCCTATCTTGCATCGCGAATTGACTGGCCGTCATCCGCCCGACACCGACACGGAATTCTAACGCGGGACCAAGGTGTGGATTAGTCTTCGAACACTTCCGGACCCGTTATCGGTTCCAGTTGAACGATGAAGCTGTAGCCGTGACGGGTGAAGCCGAGTTTTTCGTAGAATGCGTGAGCGCTCTCGAACTTCACGTTGGAAGATAGCGCCAGCTTGTAGCAGCCATGTGCGCGAGCTTCGTCCATCGCATGCCGCATCATCAGTGTGCCAAGACCGGTGCCTTGCCAATTCGTGCCGACGGCCACCTGTTCGGCGACAGCAAGTTGCCTGCCGACGTGGGCGATGTTGTCCATGATAAGTAATGCATACGAAGCCGAAATCGTTCCTTCGGGCTCGGCGACGACGAAGAGGCGATAATTCGGATATTTCGAAAAGCGCTGGAAAAGTTCCTGCGCCGTCTCGTCATTCAGCCGCACGCCATCGTCGAGCCCGGTCTCGGAATAGAGATCGAGGACGGGGGAAATGTCTAATTCGGTGGCGACGCGGATCGTGCGCATATGGAACGTGCTCGTTGGCTGCGGTGCCAAGTAAGGGGAGTGCTGACGGCAAGCGTTGTCTCATGACTCCAAGTGTCCCGCAAACGGAAGTTGCAGAACTGGAAGATGAGAATAGCTGTAGGCCGCCGTCATGCCCGCCAGTTGGCTTGCCACCATAGGCCAGCGCGCACGGCAAGGAAAACAAACATTTTCCAACCGCCATATGTGAATCGGCAACCATGGTTCGCCCAGTGCCAATCGTGGCGCCGATTTACGCAACTAGCCGAACATGCGCGCCAGAAGGCCCTTCTTTTCGACTGGCGGTGAAGCCTCGGCGGCCGCAGCGGTCATGACACCTTGCAATGTCATGTAAGTTTCGATCCAGGCCTCCTTTACCTCCGGCGTGAAATCGTCACCCAATCCTTGCTCGAGCGTATAAACCAGCGCTTCTCCGACAGGTTTGTAGTGCTGATCCTTTACTCCGTAGCCAACGTGCTTGCGCCCGAGTTCCTGCACCGTGGGGATGATGGTTTCGACTTGATGCAAGTTGGTGACTGCGGTTCCCAGCATGCCCATCAACTTGCCTTTTTGTCCGCTCATGTCATCTGGAAACAACGGACGAACATCGGGTGCGATCTCGAACAAACGGGCGTAAAAGATGTCGGCGGCCTGGGGTGCGATCGGTGCCACCTTTTTGAAGCTATCCTGCACGAGTTTGATTTGTTCCGGTGTCATTTTGTGCTCCTGATCGTGTAAGGTTTGCGCAATTGCGACCAAGACGCGGGACCGCAGACAATGCGCCCCCGCATCACAGCCTTCATTCAGTCATTGGAATGCGGATAACGACGCCGCCCATCACGTCGCCGACTTTGAAGTCGGTGCGCGGAGTGTCCTTGTGTTCGTTGTGGCAGCTAGCGCAAACCTTCGCGACGGCGACGTCTGCGTAGACCGCGGTGTAGTACTTTTTGCCGCCCAGCTCTTCCTCGCCGTAATAGTTTTCGCCTTTGTTCTCGTCGACAAACTTCAAACCGGCTTTTTCGATGTCTGTACGGGGTGCGTTCTGCTTGTTGATCGGCCACATCGATAGCAGCGAATAGCTGAACTTATCGGTCTTGTCGGCGACCGCCTCGGCACCAAAGCGGAACATCTGAGCAGGGAGCGGCAGCGCCTTGTCATCATCGAAATGTTCTGATGCCTTGATCACCTTTTCTTTGGCGGCCAGTCGCTGGACGACTTTCTTCGTGTAGGTCGTCCGGTCCGCAACCATCACCGCGATCAGCATATCGGCGACATCCTTATAGGCGACGCCCGCAGCGGTGACGGAGGCTCCGGCGCCCGCGGCCATGACGCAACCGGCTGCAAGAGCGGACGCCATAATCGTTCTTGAGACTCTCAACATGATGCATTCTCCATCCGTTTTCTGGTTTTACTGCTTCTGGTTTCGAACACTCTGCGTGTCGTTTACTTTCCTCCTTTTTCCTTCACGCGTTTCATGACCCAGTCGATACTTTCGATATGTGCGGATGGCCGCCCATCGAAATTCCGTTTTATGAGTTCGGGGTCCGCCAATGCGTCGATGGAAAAGCCGAGTCCATGGCAGTTCATGCAAACGCTGCGGATCATTTTTTCGTTCGGCCGCAAATTGGCGTTCTGGTTGTGATTGGAGACGAGGAATTCTTCGTAACCGCTTTCGTCTTCCATCCAGGCGCGCGGCATGTGGCAGGTTGCGCAACTGACGCCTGTACCCTTGTCGGCGCTGCCGGACAGCTCTGCGACGAGCAACTTTCGGTGGGGCGAGCCCTCGTAAGCTTTGGTGTGTTCGTCGGCGTGACAACCTGTGCAAGAGGCAACAGCAGCCTGCTTTGTGTCGAAGGCATGCGAGCTGTGGCAGCTTGTACAGGTCAGATCGCTGTGAGCAGCCTTTGATTGCATCGGCAGGCGTGCCAGTTCAGGACGCATCGGTGTCAGAGGCCTATTTCGGAAGAGTCCATAGAGCCCCTTGGTTTGGCTCAGCATCTTGTCGGCGAGCCGCATCCCATGCTTGCCCTGCAGCCAGGTCTCCGCTTCGAGGCCATGGCAAGTTGCGCAGACCTTGTGATCAGGCTTGTCTGTCCAATTTGCTTTTATGTCCTCTGCGGACTTCGACTTCGGTGAATGACAGCCCGAGCAATTCACACCCCCTTTTGCATGTCTCGTGGCCAACCATTCGGCCATGACGTTTGCATCACCGTGTTTGCCCTCCGGCGCATCGGCGGCACTTGCCACATTCAATGCATCGCCACTCGCTGTAATCTCCACTTTCTCGGTGTTCAGCTTGACGATCGGGTTGTCTATTACCGCTGGACCTGAGGCATGCTTTTCGAGGAAATCCTCATAGAGCGAGGTGTTGTCGTGAAAGTTATGACAGCCTGCTGAAGCACACGTATCGAATCCTAGACCGATATGGCTCGGCCGGTTCTTGCCGACATCCTGGTGGCATAAGGCGCAATAGTCGTTGGGGAGCGTTACGCCCATTGCGTTGGTGACTTTGGGACGATGCTCAGTGTGGCAGGTGATGCACTTATTTGCAGCCAGCTTCTCCAGCCGGTCCGCATTTCTGGGATCGCGGAATTTCTTAAGCGGATGCGAGTCCTTTGCTGCTTTCAGTTCGGCGTCGTGGCAGCCGTGGCAGGTTTTTTCGATGTCTTCGGAACTGTTGAAAGCTGAGGTATGGCAGGCGCCGCATGCGAGTTCGATCTGATGGTGGCCGCTTGTCGTCTCGCCAATCAGAAGATTGGCTCGGGTTGGTCCGCCGTAAAACATTCCAGTGACAAGAATGCCTCCTCCAACAGCCGTCAGAAGTAACCAGAGGAGCCAAAGCTGCGCTGTTCTATTCACGGCCGCTCCTCAGTAGAAATAAACGGTGAGGATGTGGACGGCGAGAAGAAGCGGCAACGGCCAGAACGTCACGAGGTGCAGCCAGGTGGATACCGACCTGAGTCGGGCTGCGGCTTTTGACTGCGCGAACATGCGATGTTCGAATGCTGTGGCAAGTCCCGCAATTGCGCCTGCGACGCCAAGACCAAGGAAGGCCAACATCAGCCACATGTTGAGGTTTTTTCCAAGCCGGAACCCAGTGTGGGCGGCAAGGGCCAGAAGCGCGATGACGCCGACGACGAGGTGAAAGACACGCCAGCCGGAGAATCCACCAAGGCGGAAGAAACTTACGCGTTTTCGTAGCGATAGGATTGCAGCCAGAACGGAAAGCGCCAACAACGTGTAACCCGTGACTTGCTTCGTGAAGCCGTCGAGATAGAGAAGGTCTGCAAGATTGCGGTGTTCAATATTGATAGCTGTCGGCACGATCGGGAAAATCAGCGTTACGAGCGTAGCAAGTGCGACAACGGCGGAAAGCCCTGCGACTATCGTTGCCGCTTTCACGGGTTCACGTGGTTGGGGTGCCTCCAGCAATTCACCGATGTGGATCTTGCAACTGCCACATACCGTTGAGGCACCGGTATCCTGCTTGACCTCTTCAAGGGTTTGCGCGCCAAGTGCGATGCAGTCTCCGATTTGCCCGCGCGTAACTCCGGTGCAATTGCAGACCGTTGCTGCGCGCGGCCAATCCTTCACGCTCTTTGGTTCGGACTTTGGCCAGACGAAACCTGTCGACTGGAACCGACGAAGCTGCCAGGGATAAATCAATCCGCGCGACTTGATGGTCTCCTGGATTCGACTCAGTTCAGCATAGTCGCCAAGCGCAATGGATCCGATCAGCCGTCCGCGTTTCACTATCAGCCGCCGATAGACACCTTCTTCAGCAGCTTCGTATGTGATCGTCGATATGTCGCTGCGCTGATCGAGCTGTTCGACATCGCCCATTGAGAAGACATCGGTGCCGATAATCTTGAGTTTCGTTGCAGGAACGGATCCGGCGTAGTTGCTTTTGCTGCCTGCGATGTGCCGCGCAGCACTGACCGCTTGATCGAAACCGGGACCGACGAGACCGTAAATGTGTCCGTTGAATTC
>JAJFHK010000495.1 GCA_021775655.1 Filomicrobium sp.
CACTGTCCGCTGGGTCAGGGCTGACGACGAAAAAGCGATGAAGAAATTCATCGATCGATATCGCTCCTACATAGCCAAGGACCTCGATGGCGATTACGTCTATCTCGCCCCGTCGATCTACAATCTCTCGACTACAAGAGACCGCCACGAGGATATCGAGTTCATCGACATCAAGACGGTCAATCCCGGCTAGCATACCGGCCGTTTTTCTAAATTGAAATGGATAGCAATCGGTGCCGACGACCTTTGCAACGCCCGCCGATTTTGCGGCAGCTCTAGATAAGCTTCCAATGGCGAACGGCGTTCTTGAACTCGCCGCCCGCCGCCGCCAGGAACAGCTGACCAAGCCGCCCGGCTCCCTCGGCAAGCTTGAAGATATCGCCATCTGGCTCGCGGGTTGGCAGGCGGACGGAAAGCCGAGTGCAGAGAACATGGAAATCGCTATCTTCGCTGGAAATCACGGAGTTACCGCACAAGGTGTTTCACCCTACCCCTCGACCGTAACCGAACAGATGGTCGCGAACTTCAAGTCGGGAGGAGCCGCGATTAACGCCATTGCCGACAGCCTCGAACTGGGGTTGCGCATTGTCACGTTGAAACTCGACCAGCCGACTGTCGATATCTCCACCGGTCCAGCCCTGAGCGAAGAAGAGGCGCTTGAAGCCCTGAACGCTGGAGCCGGAACCCCGCATAGCGAGACGGATGTATTAATCCTCGGTGAGATGGGCATTGGCAACACGACCATCGCAGCAAGTCTTGCCGCCGCCGCGCTGGGCGGTCGGGGTAAGGACTGGGCCGGTCCTGGGACAGGGCACGACAACGCAGGTGTCGCGAGAAAAGCTGCCGTTATCGACACAGCTTTGGCGCGCGCATCCAGGTCGGGCGAAATGAGTGCCTTTGAAACGCTGCGCCAACTTGGTGGACGTGAAACCGCTGCTATTGCAGGAGCTATTCTTGGCGCTCGCTTAAAACGCATCCCCATACTTTTGGATGGTTATGTCGTCACCGCTTCTCTCGCACCGCTATTCAAAGCGAATCCTCGTATCGTCGATCATTGCCTAGCCGGTCACGTTTCCGCCGAGCCCGCACATGCAAAACTCCTTCACAGGATGAAGCTCGATCCAATACTTAATCTCGGCATGCGCCTTGGTGAAGGGACGGGCGCAGCACTAGCGGCGAGCATCGTTCGCGCGGCTGTTGCCACACACAATAAGATGGCGACCTTCAAGGAGGCCGCCGTGGAGAACCGACCCGATGCTGGATAAGTCCGACGGACCAGACGATCCGCATGCGCGAGTGAGTCCGAGCACGCCACTTCGCCGTCTGGGCGAAGAGTTCCTTTTGGCCATGACCCTGCTGACGCGAATTCCCGTTCCGCGCTTTCGCATTGAGACAGAGGCCGATCTCGGCTCAGCGTTCTGGGCCTATCCTCTCGTCGGCGCCCTTGTCGGAGCGATTGGTGCAGCAGTGTTTGCCGCTGCAGAAATGGTCCAGCTGTCGGGAATGCCATCCATTGTCCTTGCAATAGCCGCGATGGTGATTGCGACGGGTGCATTTCACGAGGACGGCTTCGCTGACTTCTGGGACGGCGTGGGTGGTGGACAGACACGCGAGCAGAAACTTGAGATCATGCGCGACAGCCGCCTTGGAACCTATGGCACCATGGCGCTGATGATCCTGTTTACTTTGACGTTGGCGCTTTTGGTGAATTTGAACTTCAACCTTCGCCAGTATTCGGGGCCAATTAGCGAAGCGATGGCTGGTGTGTTGATTTCCACCGCAGCACTACAGCGCTCAGCGATCGGTCTACCGCTGTTGTTTCTCGAACCTGCCCGTAAGGAGGGATTGGCAGCCGATACGCCTTCACCTGGGTTTCTAAGGATCGCATCGGGATTCGCCATCGCCTACGGACTGAGTGCGGTCTTTCTTGGCATGACGCATGCACTTTACGCACTCATTGCGGCCCTCACAGCCGCAATCTTCGTTGCAGCAATTGCCGCGCACTATCTCGGCGGCCGTACCGGCGACGCACTTGGCAGTGCCGCCTCGCTGGCAGGTCTCTTCGTCCTGGCGGTTCTGGCAGCGCTAACCGTTCGCGTCAGCTGATGGAATAATCCGATGGGCAACTTAACCCTCATCCTTGGCGGTGCTCGCTCCGGAAAAAGCCGTCGAGCACTTGCGCTCGCTGGCAACTACGCGCAACGCACGATTGTCGCGACTGCCGAACCGGGCGACGCCGAAATGGCCAAGCGTATCGCCGTCCACAAGGCGGAACGTGATGAAGTGTGGAGAACGGTGGAAGAACCGCTCGATATCGCTGGAGCCCTCGCAGCTTTACCAACTGAAAGTCAATTGGGCGCCGAGAAACGATCTGTCGTAGTGATCGATTGTCTGACGCTTTGGCTCAGCAACTTGATACATGCCCGCCAAAGCGTCGAGGACGAAACCGGCAAACTGTTGGCCGCGCTCAGCGTCTGCCCGGCCGATGTAGTTCTGATTTCTAATGAAGTCGGTCTCGGCATCGTTCCCGAATCGCCGTTGGGCCGGGAGTTTCGCGATCACCAGGGTCGTCTTAATCAACGCCTTGCCGAAGCCGCCGATGTGGTCGAATTCGTCGCAGCTGGATTGCCCCTGAGAATGAAACCATGAACAAACAGGTCTCATGTAATGGCGACGCTGTCAGCAAGTCGGAGGACGGTTGGCTGATCATGGTCCGGCATACCGCCGTCGACGAAAACCTGCGGGGCGTTTGCTACGGTGCAAGCGACGTCGATTTATCTGCCGAGGGCAGGGCTCAAATTGGTTTCCTGGCCACAAAGCTTGCAGCATTGGTACCGAATTATATTGTCCACTCTGGCCTCTCCCGCGCACTGCGTCTCGCTGATTCCGTTGCAAATCGGCTGGGCCGAAAGCCGCGTATGGATCAACGCATAGCGGAATTCAATTTCGGAGAATGGGAGTTGCGCCGCTGGGATGACATCCACTCTGACGGACATGACATCGCTCGCCTGATCCACGAGCCAGAATCTTTCGCCCCGCCAGGAGGAGAAACCGTTTTGCGCATGCATGAACGCGTCATCGATTGGTATAAAGATCTGCCGTCGCGTGCCCGCATCTTGGCCATCAGTCATGGAGGCCCCATATCGACGTTACGCGGTTCGCTCAACGGTGCGCCGCCTGCATCGTGGCCAAGGTTGGTACCGGGATATGGTGGGCAGGTCCGGTTCGATTTGCCTAATTCCAAAGCAGCCGAGCGCAGGTGCAATTAAAAAACATGTGACTGGACCAAAAACGCCTTCAAAGCGTTTCATCTTCATGCAGCGAACGCGCAGTTTGATCTCAATCCCCTGAGCCAGGAGGTTCTTCATGGCGAAATTCGCCCTCACAGTGAATGGCAAATCGCACGAAGTCGATGTCGACCCGGACATGCCCCTCCTTTGGGTGCTACGTGATGAGCTTGGTATGACCGGCACCAAGTTCGGATGTGGCATCGCACAGTGCGGTGCCTGCACGGTTCATCTGGATGGTCAGGCACAACGCTCGTGCGTGACCCCCATCGAGGCCGCCGCTGGCGGTGAAATCGTCACGATCGAGTCTGTGGCGGGTGCTGAGGCGAAAGCCATACAAGACGCCTGGGTCAAGCACGACGTTCCTCAGTGCGGCTACTGCCAATCCGGTCAAATCATGAGTGCCGTCGCACTCCTACGCGAAGTTCCCGATCCCAGCGACTCTGATATCGACGACGGCATGACCGGAAATATCTGCCGGTGCGCCACATACGTGCGCATCCGCAAGGCAATTAAGACCGCCGCCGCGACCCTCAAAGGCTGACCCGGAGTGATCCCTATGCAATTCCTGTTTGATAAAGACAAAGCCGCACTCCAGTCCGAAGCAGTCCGCGAACCGATCGAAGCCAGTCGGCGCACTATTCTCAAAAGCATCGGAGGTGTTGGCGCCGGGCTTGTGCTTGGTTTGCAGTTGCCGGCCGCCGCAAAAGCGCAATCTGGCGCCGCAGCCGTGATCAAAGGAGACGGCGGCGCCAGCACGTTCGCTCCAAACGCTTTCGTTCGCATTGCCCCCGATTCAACTGTGACGGTTCTCATCAAACATATCGAATTCGGGCAGGGTCCTTACACCGGATTGGCGACACTTGTTGCAGAAGAACTAGACGCCGACTGGTCGCAAATGCAAGCGCAGTCAGCTCCCGCCAACACCCCCCTGTACAAGAACCTTGCCTTCGGTGTTCAAGGCACCGGCGGTTCGACGGCGATGGCGAATTCTTATGAGCAGATGCGCAAGGCCGGTGCTGCCGCGCGCCATATGCTCGTCGAGGCCGCAGCCGAAGCATGGGGCGTTCCAGTCGACGACATCACTGTTTCGAAGGGCGTGATCTCGCACAAGGAGTCGGGCAAAAGCGGCAAGTTCGGAGATTTTGCAGAAGCAGCTGCAAAGATGACCCCACCTTCTGAGCCCTCCCTGAAAGATCCCAGCGAATTCGTCCTGATTGGAACGCACCTGCCCAAACTCGACAGTCGCGCCAAGGCTACGGGGGAGGCCACGTTCACGATGGATGCAACGCTTCCAGGAATGTTGACCGTCCTGATCCAGCGCCCGCCGCTTTTCGGCGCGAAGGCAAAGAGCTTTGACGATACCGAGACGCGCAAAGTGGCGGGCGTTGTCGACGTGAAGCTTCTCCCGCGCGGTATTGCGGTTTATGCCGAAGGCTTCTGGGCAGCAAAGAAAGGCCGCGACGCCCTCAAGGTCGAATGGGATGAAACCGGTGCTGAAACCCGTTCGACTGCTGAAATAGTTGCCGACTATTCGCAGTCCGCGGCGACGACCGGTAAAGTCGTAAAGGAAGCAGGCGATGCCGAAAAGGTTCTCGATGCGGGCGGTAAGACGATTGTGGCAGAGTATGTCTTCCCCTATCTCGCGCATGCCCCCATGGAGCCGCTCGATTGTCTCATCGAGGCCAATGAATCGAGCGCCAAGGTTTGGGCAGGTTGCCAGATGCCGACAATAGATCAAGGAGCGATTGCTCAAACACTTGGCCTGCGGCCCGAGGAAGTGAAGATCGAGACACTGTTCGCCGGAGGCAGCTTCGGACGCAGAGCCACACCCGTCGCCGACGTAGCCTATGAAGCCGCAACCGCCGTCGATGCGATCGGCCGCACTCGCCCCGTGAAAGTAATCTTCACGCGTGAGGACGACATTCATGGCGGCTTCTATCGGCCCCTGAACGTCCACAAAATGAAGGGTGCGATAGACGCAGAAGGCAACATCACGGCATGGGACCATGTCATCGTCGGCCAGTCGATCATGGAAGGTACTCCGTTTGAATCCATGATGAAGGACGGTATCGATCCGACAATGGTGGAGGGAGCCGATGATCTGCCGTATGCGATTCCGAACTTCCGCGCATCGGTGCACAAGAAGACGCTTGCCGTGCCGCCGCTATGGTGGCGGTCGGTCGGACACACACACACGGCCTACTCCACCGAAACCTTCCTTGATGAACTCATTGCGCTGAGCGGCAAGGACCCTGTTGAAGCGCGTCTCAAGCTACTGGGTGACAAACACCCTCGTCTCACGGGCGTGCTCAAAGCAGTCGCCGAGTTGGCCGACTGGGGCTCTGCCGTCCCCGAGGCGCGCGCCCGTGGAGTTGCAGTGCACAAGTCATTCAACACCTACGTTGCCGAGATAGCCGAAGTTGCGATGGGCGAAGAGGACGGTGTGCCGCGCGTACATAAAGTTTGGGTCGCTGTCGACTGCGGCGTCGCCGTCAATCCGGACGTCGTGCGCGCGCAGATGGAGGGTGGTGTCGGCTACGGATTAGGTCACATCCTTTATGCCGGTCTGACCCTCGACAAGGGCCGGATTATGCAGTCTAACTTCGACACCTATCGCTCGTTGCGCATCAACGAGATGCCCGAAGTCGAAGTGACGATCGTGAAATCGGCAGAAGCCCCGACCGGTGTCGGCGAGCCGGGAGTTCCACCCATCGGACCCGCCGTCGCCAACGCCTGGGCAAAGCTGACCGGTAAGCGGGTACGCAATCTTCCGTTCGCACCGATTGAAAGCTGAGAAAATCGCGGCTGGTTCAGCTGGGCCAGCCGCCAACGAAACGGGGAAGCTGCAACACCATGTTCGATCAACTCCTGAAGCTCGTCACCGGCGATGCAGCCTCGCAGTCTAATGTCCCTGCCCTCGATCAGCGCGTAGCCGTCGCAGCACTTCTTGTCGAAGCCGCACGCATGGACCAGCAATTCGGAGCAGACGAACGGGATGTGATCGCCCGCCTCCTAACCGAACGCTTCGATTTGACGGCCGACGAAGCAACACGGCTCCTTGAGGCAGCCGACGAGCGCATGTCGGACAGTGCGCAGTACTTTCCGTTTATCCACGAAATCAATCAGAACATGAGCGCGGAAGAAAAGGTGGAGGTTATCGAAATGTTGTGGTCGGTCGCATACGCCGACGGCACGCTCGACTCACACGAAGACCAACTCATCCGCCAGATCGCCGGCCTCATCCACGTCACTGACCGCGACCGCA
>JAJFHK010000496.1 GCA_021775655.1 Filomicrobium sp.
ACGCCTTACACAATCAGTTTTTGATTTCACGATGAGAGTATCGCGCGCCTTCGCGGGACGCAAGAATATTGCGATGGAGAACCGGCGAGCGAATCTTATTGAGACTGCCACCTTAGGGCCTATCTGGATGAGCCGGGCCTAGTTTCGGCTTCGAGGCGCGAACGCTTCAAATTGGACGCTAGTTCCGTTCAGGCAACAACCAGTAGGGTACAGAGGGACTGGCAATAACCGTTGGCGGGTGGGTCGCGCCATGAGATCGGTCATTCATTTTGAATGGTCACTATCGCCGAGTGAAGTAGGGAGCAATCGCCGCAGATTGCTTTGAAGCGCGTCTGCAGCAACTTCTTCGACTTAACATCGGCAGCTAGCACGCCTGCTCGCAAACGGTCATATGCTGAAAGCTCTAAGCGTGAATGTCATGCTGTCACTCTTTTCGGTGGGCGTCTTTAGAATAAATTCCTGCCATTTGCACTTCCAGGGGCACAGCTCAGTTGCATATTTACATCGCTGCCGCACCAAATAATGCGCGCCTGCTCTAGCTGCAATTGTGTATACATCAGCTCGGATTTTGAAGCTCGATCTGCTCTCGTCCGCGGCGCGGCGAGGTGCGACGCTAACTAAGCCCGGTAAAGCTCACTGTCGCTACAGAAATTTACAAAGCGGGAACAGCATCCATAACTTTGAACGCCTAATGCGAACTCGCGAACTCAGGGATTTACTGACCAAAATAAGGATCTTTTGTATCTGTCATGATGCAATACACCCCCTGGTGTTGCCGTTCTGCTACCAATATTTTTTCTCGAATCACACTAAACTGTTTTGAGCAACAGATGGGAAGTCGGGGAGCGTTTCCGCTTCCGGGAGGATGTATTGCGCCTTTTGATGGCAAAAATTGGTAGTTTACTGCTCGCCCTCGCCTTGGCGGGTTGTACCTATTTGCCTCTTGAAGGGCCTACCCGTCTTTCCATTGAGCGTAGCGCAACGGACACGTTGGCTACCAATAGGCGGGACGTCCTTGAACCTTATGTTCTTGTTGATCTCACCAACGACGTTCTCGCAGAGATCCCCGATATTGGACCTGGCTCTTTTTTCTACAGCTTCGGTGCAATCAGTGAGCCATTGACTGCTTTAGAATTGGGTGCAGGAGATCGTATTCTGGTTACGATCTTTGAATCTTCAACGGGGGGATTATTTGCACCCGGCACAGGGAGCTTGCGGCCAGGTAATTTTGTGACCTTGCCTGAGCAAACCGTCAGTCAAGGGGGTGTCATATCTGTTCCTTACGCAGGTGATGTGAAGGTTGCGGGGCAGACCCCTCAGCAAGCTCAGAAGCTGATCGAAAGCCGCCTTTCCGATAGAGCGATTGAGCCGCAGGTCATTTTGACGGTCGGAGAACAGGTCGCTTCATCGGTGACGTTGGTCGGTGCGACATCCAGCAAAATTCCATTGCGCGGAAACGAGCGCATTCTTGATGTCATTGCACGAGCTGAAAGTACTAATTTCCCGCCCCATGAATTGTTCATTACATTAATTCGCAACGGACGGGCTGCCACTGTGTACTTCCCGTCTCTTGTCCGTAACACCACAGAAAACATTCTTGTGGCTCCGGGAGACATTTTATATGTCCATCGAGAGCAACAAACCTTCCTGGCCTTTGGCGCCTTAGGAGTTGGAGGGCAGACTGAGGGCGTTACAGGGCTGTTCAACTTCGACGTCGAGAAGTTCACTCTCAATGAAGCCATCGCTAAGGCTGGTGGTCTCGTGGATTCGAGATCGAACGCCGAAATCTATATTTATCGTATGGAATTGCGTGACTCGCTTGAGCACATGGGCGCAGATATCGGCAGGTTTAAGGATCGAGAGTACATTCCAACAATCTATCGTTTGGACTACAGCGACCCATCAGTGTTCTTTATCGCGCTGAATTTCAAGATGCGCCACAAGGATGTGATTTACGTGGCCAACTCCGCGAGCTTCGAGGTCGAGAAGGTACTGAACCATACTCAGTTTATTACCTCGACAGTGTCCGGCGTCGCCAGCGATGTTCTCACAACGCGAAATTCCATAAGGGCTCTGGGCAACTAGGGTTTCTCTCATAAGCATAGGGCTGAAGCGGTTCAAGTGTCCTCGAATCGGGGAATCGCTTGCACGGCAAATCATGAAATTCTGCGGGCTGTCTTGGCGAACGACACAGGAGGTCGTGACTAGCCCCTGTCTGACCTAGATGAAGCAATTCTGTTTCTCAAGCGGCGTGTCTGCCCAACAGGAGGGCGGTGCAGCGTGTAGCGGCGCTACGGGCAGGCCGGCAGACGAACTGGCGCGTCGCCGCTTAGAATCCCGTCTTGGCGAAGCCAAGCTCCGCTTGGATGAGCCGGGCGCATTTGTCTCGCTCTCTTCGCATCTCGTCTCATCCGCAACGCCGCATCGCGCAGCAAGCGCGTCTTCGACACGATGCATTTGGCTGGTCCACACGATCTCGGAAAAATTCGCCGTGGCAATACGTTGCCATCTAGTTCAGACAGGCCCTCGCGGCCTGTCCAACTTAAATGGACCATCCTGTAATGGTGGTTCTAAGACTTGCGGGCGCATGCCCAGTGCGTGGTTGGGGCGGTTGGAATCGGCAGCCCGCAATCGGCCAAGGGATTTGATTGCTGACGGTCGATGTTAGTTCAGCGGCACGGACAGTTTGACGCTGCCGCCATAGACATCGAGATCATCCGCTCCGATCCCGTCGTAGAAACCCTCGCCGCTTATAGACCAGCTGTTGGCAAAACTTGCCGACAGACCGGCCTCGACCCGGCCTCTTAATGTGTCGGAACCGACTGCCAAGCCTGTGCCAATATCGACGATCTCAGCTTCATCAAAATCCCAGATGCCCTTTATTGCAACATGCGGCGTGATCGCTGTCCCGTTGGCCTGCATGCTGCGATAGCTCAATTTTGGACCGAAGGTCAGCCGACCGAGCGAAACGGACTGGCCTGGGATAAAGATTCCGAGACTATCGGTATAGGACTCTTGCTCTTCCTCGAAGTAGATGACGCCCACATGTGGTGCGAACTGCCAGTTATTGTATTGGAAGTCACCCGTCAGACGAGCACGTACCAACCAGCGTTCTGCATCGAAGCTGTCCGTGTAAAGCCCGAGAGGGTCGACATTGTTGTCCGATTGTCCCCAGGCCGCGCGGCCGTCAAAAATGAGATTCTCGTGCAACCGAACCACGGCGTATGGTCCGGTCAGCCAGCCCCACCCATCGGCAGCTGTATTGGCGACATCATCAGATTCATCACTCCAGTCGAATTGGGTAAGCATGCCAACAACAACGGTTGGACTGAGACGGTAGTCGACGCCGACATACAGGAGGCCGATATCTGTTTGGCGGGCATCGTCATCAACGTGTGCCCATTTCCCCTCAACCCATATATCGAAACCGGATCGGTCCTGGATGGCGGCTCCATTTAGGCTGTGCTGGCCGAGCCCCATCATCCGCCCCAGTTCCTCGCGGCGCTTGTCCTTGGCGGCTCCGCTCGAGGCCATGACTTGTCGCAGGCTGGTTGAGAAAGCGACCTGGTTATTGGCATCTGTCCCGGTGGTTCCATTAAAAGCGACCGGCCCGTTTGAACCGCTAGAAGCGGTGCCTCTATTTGTCAGCCGCTGAACGAGATCAGGATCGGACGCAGTAATCTGATCCGCGCGCCGGCTCATGAAGTTGGAAATCACGCGCTGTGTCCGGCTGCGCACAGCTTCAGGATCGCGTTCGTTGGTGAACGTGCAGACTATATTCTCGTCCGCATCCAGGTCAATTCTGACCCGACGGCCGGCCACATTGACGACCGATCCACCATCCGCATCCCCGCGACAGGAAATGGATTTCAGCTGCCAGCCTGGGGTTACATTCTCAGTTACTGTAATTGTACCGGCGTCGAGGCGAACCTTGGCAGCCCTGCCGCTGCCACCAGCCGTCGTCACGGTGAGGCCGTTAAGTCCGGCAGCACTGGAGGAAAACGTGAAGGTTCCGTCTCCGGCAACTGCCGGCGCAGTATTCTTAACGATGGTAATCGTGCCCCTGACGACGTTGACCGGGGCTTGAACTGCGTCGACGGTCACGGTCACAGTATCGGCAACGCTGTCAACCGTGCCATCGTTGACGACGAGCTCGAATGTCAGGACCTGGGCGCTATCCGTCGCTACTGGTGCGTCGAACATGGGTTGTACAGCGGTCGTGGAATTGTTGTCTGTAAGGATGACGGGGGGACCACCGGTCTGCGTCCAATTGTAGGTCAGCGTGTCGCCGTTGGCATCGAATGAGCCAGTACCGTCGAGCGTTACTGTCGCGCCGCCGGCTACAGTCTGATCAGCTCCAGCATCAGCGTTTGGTGGGGTATTGGGGGCGCAACCAGTTGCCGGCGAAAATTTATCGTCGGGCGCGCAAGCGGTAATGCCAGCATCACTGGTGTCAGCGACCGCGGTTCGAAGGATAGACCAGTAGCCTCCGCCGCTATCCAGATAGAGGCAATAGGGACCGGGCGCGAGTACGTCGTCGGAGCCTGCTGCGAATGTCAGTGTGTTCACTGTTCCAGAAGCACCCGCGCTTACGTCATGTGCCCTGGCAAAACCGGCGGGAGGATTGTTTGGGGTGAAAGCGTCGGCCAGTGACCGAACTGCGCCGCAGCCAGCATTGAGGTCTTGCCCAGGTTCGCCAGCGACACCTCGGTCAAAATCTCCTGCGCTGGCTGCATTGGTGCTATCGAAGGCAACGAACGCTTCACCGCCAAAAATGACACCTTCCGCGAATGTACCAGAATTAGGATTCGATACTGCTGCAACGGCTGCATGGTTCGTTGCAAACAACAAGAACAGCGACAGGCAGTAAATCAACCGATGTGTGTGGACCCGCGACCTCATCTTGCCCCCCTCCCGATTGACCGCCTAGGTGGTTGCATAACGAGCACAATCCAATCGCTCGGCGTGCAGCGGCCGATCAGTTGCTTTGCTCTGGCGAAATGGGAAGTTTTGGCGTGCCAATCTGACGTTGGCACCCGCGCGACAAATGCAGCGCTGCGGAAAAAGTCGATAACTCGTCTTGGCGATTTGTCGGCCCAGGCCAACGGGACTGGCGTGTGCGCAAAGTCTCACACGCTTGTACGCCACGAGGCCACGCTCACAATCAGGGAGCAGTTGACGCTGTAATTTCCACGCGCTACGCAACACAACCCGCCAAATACGCTTTTACAACTAATATAACTATTACAAGGTCTAGGATTCTACGCGTCTTTGAAAACGCACCGACCGCGGGAAAAAGCTATGCCCAGCTTTTGCACAAGTCGACGCTGAACAATGGTGCAAGTAGGTATTTAACTTATCAGTGGCTGGCCAGCCACATTTCGGCACCCTCCGCGTAGCATTAAATGCCAATATCCTGACTATTCTAGACTTTAGACACCTGGCAAATGAAATGGCCAGGTGAGCCAGACATCACCTCGGTGAATTCAGTAGTTAGGGGGCTGCCACTGATATGTTCCAACGATGCAAAGAGAGAATATATCTGTCGTGCAACCATGCGGTCCCGAAAGAACACTGGATATTTATAGCACTCAGCAAGAAAGTCGGCGGTGTTACTGTGAACGGCTTACTCACGCTGCCTTTGAGCTTGGTTCTGAAGCGTTCAATTCATCATCATCCTTCACGGGCGCGATCGGGGATTGGACAGCCCGCCCGGTAATGATGGAAGCACCATCGGCTGAAAAGTAAGTTTGGTAAGCCCGGCCCTTGTAGGCCTCGATACTTTTAAGGGCCGTCGTGTCCGCTTTATTGATCGCCACACATAAGACGCGCTCCCAAAGTTCGTGGACTTCATTAAATGTCTCGAAAACCGCGCGCTGGCTGGTTTTGCCCCATTCGACGACAAAGACAAACCCGTCACAGAATGGCGCGAGCATTCTGAAGTCAGCTAGCACCGAACTAGGTGGTGGTTCGACGATAATGATGTCGTAAGTATCCCGAGCCTGACAGAGCAAATCTTCCATTTTGCTGGAACCAAGAAGTTGTCCAGCGTTGGGCAAATGCTCGCCTAAGGGACAGGGCAGAACATGTACACCGGATCTCTCCAGTGGAGTAATGAAGTCGGTGAAGCGATGCGGCGCCTCCAGCGCCTCGAGAAGTCCGAACTTTGCGTCAGGGGTCGTTGTGCGCGACAATGATTGCTGATGAAAATCGGCATCAATCAGCAGGGTGCGAAGCCCCGCATACCTCGAAACCTGATTTGCTAAATTTGCAGCAATCGTTGTTTTGCCTTCACCTGCAAGGGCGGTAGCAACACAGATGACTTTCGCATCGCTTTTTCGCTGGGCCACGCTAATAGTGGACCAAATGAACCGTACAGATTCGGCAAATCGGGAATGTGGTGAGTCTAAGCAATATTCCCCAAGCCTGTTTGAGCCGGATTTTACCTGCGGTACGACCACTGACATCAAACCTAGAGAACGTTTTACTTGGCCCGGAGTCCTGAATACCCCGATCGGCCAGTTCCTCCAGAATGAAATCGCCATCCCCAACAGGAGGCCGAAGAACGAGCTTCCGGCGAGCACCAACAGCCGCTTCTTAGAGGATTCGGTCCGCGTGGGTACTGAAGCGTGACTTAGAATTCGGGCGTACGGCAGCACTAAGTGACTATTGCCGAGTTTGTTCTCTTCGGTGGCACGTTTCAGCATCGACGAATACAAGCCGCGAAGCGTCTCAGCGCTGTTCTCCAACTCTCGAAGTTGGGCAATATTCGTGCTGCTTTCTGCCGTTTCTTTCGTCGGCCGGGGAAGGGCGGCTACCAGTTCGTCGTACTGAGCTTTTGCGACTTCGTACTTATCGCCGTAAGAACTAGCGATTCGTTTGCGTTCGGCCTCAATTGTTGCGGAAATATCAGCGAGCTTATAGCGTAATTTTTTCGTCGCTGAGTGGCGTTTGCCGACACGCCTTTCGAGCTCGACGGCACTGGTCGAAAGATCGAGATACCGCTCACGCAACCTAATGATCAGGTCGTTATCGGGTATGTACCTTTCGAGTTCGTCTGCGCTGTTTGCCTTCTGGACACCTTCCCAACGCGCCTGCGCGTCGACCATCGCTATGCGGGCGTTAGCAACATGCTCGCCCAGACTCTCCATCTGTTCGTTGCGTGTCTGCAGCGCATCGGCATCGCCAAGATCATGTTTCAGTTTGAATTTGAGAACTTGCTTTTCGGCATCGGCGGCCCGCGTTCTTAAGTCGGCAATGCGGTCGTTCAACACCTTGGTAGCGAGTTCCGTGGTGCCCCGTTTCGTTTGCAGTGTCGATGCGATGTAGCTCTCGGCGAGTTCATTGGCGATGTGTGCTGCTTTCTCGGGGTCGCGCGACCCAAATGAGAGGTTCATCACCGCCGGCTGGGCCTGCCACCATACTTCCAACCCAGCGACGATAGATCTGTAGACGGTATTTTCGTCACAGGTCTGCGAAGCAAGCTTGGGGGCCTGCAATCCTGCGTATGTCTTTATTGCCGTTATAAATGATTTTATGCCTGACTTTACCGACTGAACGAAAGTCCCAATGCCACCCGTCGTTTGATTATCGAACTCGGTTGTTTCCGCTTTTTCCGCCGGGCAGCCGATGTCTGGGTCATTGACCAGGTCCAATTTACGGACGACGGGCAGAACAACGTCTTCTGAAGAGACAACCAGATTTTGGCTGTATGCCTCATTACCCAAGCTTGGCCCATCGGTTACGCGATAACTTTGAAGATAGTTGTTGGCGCTATGCTCGAGCATCACTCGGACGCCGGCCTTGTAAGACGGCGGTCGGGTCGCAAGCACGGCAATGCCACAAGCCAGTCCAATGGCCGCACAAAGCATCCAAAGCGGCCACCCCCGTTTTGCAATACCACTGAGATCCGAAGGGTCCATCGGAGCGGTCGAAAAAATTTGACCGTTTGGGCCGGTGTTTGTTTCGTTTTCATTCATGAGACGCCACACACTCTGCTCAGCACGCATTTACTTCTTACTGCTAGTGATACAATCCGCGAAACCAGTAGCTCTTACTTCACAGCCTCTACTAAAATTTTCCCAGTTGCCCCGTTGGCCGGCAGTGCTTGATCAAATGGGAATGTCGCTCTTGACCGACTGCATTGCGATCGTTGCAAAAATAGGCTGCACAGGCTCCGCTGCTTGAGCGCACGCCATGTGCGTGACTAATGCCGACTATCTGCCGCAAGTCGATTTTTACAGCACCTCCGCGGTCGGATCATACTCTACGACCATCATGTCCAATTCGATCAAGGTCGACGCAAGGCGTCAAGGAATGCACATTGGTGACTTACACTCGCAACTATCGCCGCTGAGCGATGCAGCACAAGTCCCAACTTGGAGATAATATATATATCTACTCAATATAATTACATTTTCTTCTGAACGCCAGTTCCTGGTTAACACGGCCAATTTATTGCCGGTGCGCAACTCACTGTGGCCTAGCTGCAAACAGAACCCACCTTTGAGTCGGTAGGAAATGGGAGCGCTGTCAGCTCAGTATGTAGCATAGTTCACGTGCCCAACTGACGCGCGTCATTTTGCATTCCGATTGGTAAAAATCTTTCACTGCGCCATCACAATTTGAATGTTTGATCGATCTGTTAACTACGCAAGCGTGGTTAACTATTTTCCGTCCAACTGCCCCGAGCGATCAGGGGTGCCGAGGTGCAACCATGTCTGATGAACTCTTCTTCGAGGACTTCACGGGTAACGATGGACTAGAGCAATTTACTTGGGGTGTTTACCACCGCAATGCAGGATGGCAGATCGAAGGACAACCCCTTAAATCAACTGGTTGGGGCAATGCTTTCCACGGCGGCACATGGACCGGTGACCATGATTTGAACGGTGGTCCTCCTGTTACCCAGCGTACTTTGACTTCCGAAAATCTGTCCAATGCACAATTTGATTTCAACGTGGACGAACTCGTTTACGTCGAGCGCGATCACTTCATGACGTCTATGGGGGATGTAGATGGATATTCTGTCGTTTGGTTTTCTCCCGATCGCTCATTCGAAAACGTGGGCGAGGTAACATTCAACGTCAATCTAACCGACTTAGGCACCCGGCAGTGGTGGAAGGTCGGCGTCATTTCGGAAGAGACATATAATTCATTCGGCAAGGGGGGCGTACTACCGGGCAACTCGGCACCGGGCTTTCTTCGCTCGGACGTTGGGGCATCAGGTCTCGACGGCAGTTTGCAAGACGACGGAGTGCTGATCGCTTCGTGGAGCGGAGGTGCATCTGCTGGGTACCCTGGCGGGCTTAAAATTGGAAATGGCAGCGAACGCGCGGGTGCAAATCCGACACCCGATGACAAGATGACCCGTCATTCAGTCAGCTTGAAGGATAATGAAGACGGAACGGTCACTTTCACAGTTGCGGGCGAATCCGTAACGCGAAGCGGATCCTTTCCAGATGGACCGGTCAGAGTCGTATTTTACGATCACAATTATACTCCGAACAAATCCGAATCCGGAGCACCGATCGGGTATACTTGGCACTGGGACAACATCAGAGTGGAATCGCAAAGCGGCGACACAAGCGGTGATGGCGGTGGCCCGACCGATGATGGTGCTGGCGATGACACGAACGATGGCAGCGGCGGCAATGATCCGAGCGGCGATGGCGCTAACGATAACGGCAGCGGTGGTAACACCGGCGAAGACGGCACCGGTGGCAGCACCGGCGAGGGCGGCAGCGGGGGCGACGACGGCAGCACCGGCGGCGGCAGCAGCGGTGGAAGCACGGGTGGCGGCAGCGGTGCCGGAGATGATGTAACCGACGGTGGCGACGGCATTGGTGGCGATACTCCGGACACAAATGATGGACCCGTTCTCGGCGGCCCAGGTCACGATGTCATCCGTGGTGAGGACGGCAGCGAAGTCCTGCTTGGTCAAGCTGGAAATGACTCAATCAAAGGTGGGCCCGGCAATGACAACATTGGCGGGGGTAGCGGCAGTGACCAGCTGTATGGTGATGACGGTTATGACATTCTCTGGGGTGGGTCGGGCAATGATTTGATGCACGGCGGCAATCAAGACGACCGGCTCT
>JAJFHK010000497.1 GCA_021775655.1 Filomicrobium sp.
TCCAGCAGCGTCGCCCAGGATCGGGAAAGCTTGTTCGCCTGGTTGAGGTTCTCGCGCCGGCTTTCGAAGTGCTGGTCGCCGATCATGGCGCGTCGGTAGCATTCCATTGCTGCATTGTGGGCGGCGACAAGCTGTGCGGCCATCATTCCTTCGAGTTCGTCTTTGGGTCCAATGCCGAACAAGGCGGCGACTGTGGCGCTCATTTGCTTGTCTCGATCTGCAGAATCCGAGTTCTTTATCCAAAGCGTCTGCACCGCTTGGTTAGCAAGCACGTTGTTCCAGTTGTCAGATTGCGAGCCGCCGATATTCTTCAGCGCCCCCTTCTGATCCTTGGGATCATTGGCGACGACGGTTGTGGGTTCCCCTTTTTTCTCGGGAGGCTTCTTCTTTGTCACGATCAGCTGTTCCTTTCCTCGATTCCCATTGCCGCCAGCACTACAATGGCTTCTGCGCGTTGGACAACATCCAACGAGCCAACCGAAATCCGTTCCAGCAATTCTTCGACGCAGCAGGCGAACGCAAGGGATTCGGCCTCAATCCGCGACAGGCCGCCGTCGAACTCAGCAATTCCGGCCCGCTCGTCGTAGAAGGCCTGCCAATCCTCGCTCGACCAGCCGTCACTGCCCCGCTTGAGGAGGGCAATGATATCCAATTTGTTGCGCGAAAGCTGATCAACAAGTGCGATAGACGGTGGTGCAGATGCCTCTAGCAACAGTCCGTCGCCGTCCAAGTGCAAGTCGACCCCGGCGTTTCGCGCAGCCATAAGAGCTTCCGAAGCGCTCATAACCGAACCCTCCAGCCGGGTGTATCGTTTTCCGCTGGTCCGGATTGCGAGGTCCGGTTTGCGTCCGCACCGTCCGCAACAATCGCAACGTTGGATTTCAATGGCCTAACGGGGGCGGTCGGCACGGGCACTTCCCGCCCAGCGCTTGCCCCATCCGTCGCCGTCCGCGATTGGGCGGGTGCGAAGCCGTTGTCGCTTTCCTGCTTTCCCTCTGGCGCGGACGACACGGACGGTTCCCTCCCCCGGTATTCTGGCGTCGCAGGGCTCGGTGCAGCGAGGATACGGATGACGCGGGTCCTTGCCCGGCCTTCGCGCTGGAAGTCCACCTCGATGCTGATCTTGCGGAGGAACGTCGCCGCGCGCCGGAGCCGTCCCGAAAGTGCGCGCGAACTGTCCGGCCAAGTCTTGGACTTGGCAATGCGCTCGCCGGCAACCTCCGCAAGGGCGCCCAGAAGATCCGAGGCAGTACCCGTCCACTCCGACCGCTCGCTCATCATTGACCGGACGGCCGCCGCGACTGGATCGGCATCGATCACGCCGTCAATCGCATCATCGCGATTGCCACAATAGGCCGCCCAAAATGTACCAGTAGGCCAAAGCGCTGTTTCACATGCGGTTGCCCAAAGCGCAAAGTCAGCCATGCGCGGTAACTTTGGTAATTGCGTTTCTGCGAGGCGATTAAGGCCCATCACTACCGCATCAAGCAACACACCGAGGATGCGCGGACGTTCCGCCTCGAAGGCGGTCCAGAGTTCCGCCTCGGTGCGCCGCCGCTCCTCGGGGATGGGTTCCAACGTCAGGAACACTGCCCGGTCGGCAAGATCGGGGCGGGTCACGATGTCCTCGATCCCGTTCAGGATCACTGGCCGCGCGGCATCGAATAGAACCTCGTCCTGATCAGTATAGAGCTGACGCACAGCAAAACCGCCGCCGGTTGCTAGTCGGCAGAGCGTGTCGGAAATCCAGGCGGGGAGGCCTGACACGTTATCAAATGCCAAAACGTGACCGTTGCTGGCTGCGATGAAGAGGTCGCGATCCTCACGTGGAAGGGCGCGGAGCGGAGCGGTATTCGGATCGAGCAGCGCCCGCAGCATCGCCGAGAAGGTGGACTTGGCCGATCCTTGTTCCCCGGATAGCACGATCACGGGATAGGGGCCGCGATTGCGTAAGACTGCTAGAGCCCATGCAACGACAAGAACGAAGTCGTGGTCGGACTGGACATTGAGGAAAGACCGCAAGGTTTCCACCGATCCGCCGGGAACTGGCGTCGGTAAAGGCTGCATACCCGCCGCTCGGCGGAATCGTACCGGTGGATTGGCGATCACACGCCAGCCTGTTGCGTCGATCTCCACCGCCTGCCAGGCATCATCGCCAAGGTCGATATAGAGCTTATCGTCCAGACTGCCGACGCGGATAAAAACCGGGCGCTCGGGTCCATCAAAATGCGCTTTCGCCTCAACCACGTTGAGTGCCGATTGCAGAGCTTCTGAATTCGGGGCGCCGCCGGTTTCCTCGAAGTACTGCCGCGATAGCCAGCGACGGAAGCCCTTCGTGCGGACTGGCCAAGTTTCGCGATGGCCACCCACCTGGATGTCGGCGAAGGCGATGACGTCGGCGGAATGAAACAGATCGGCTGCGCTAGCAATTTCAATCAGGATGTCGGCTTGTGTGGGACCGCGCCGGCAGTCTCCGGTTTCCTCGTAGATGGCCTCGTCAAGCGCCGTTACCCTGCATCCAGCCTTCTTAAGACTTGCCCGAAGCGCTTCGAAGGCCGCGCGGTCGTCTTTCTGCAGGGCCGCGAGTCGATTTAATATCTCGGGTGCAAAAGCGGCACCGGGATCGGTTCTGGATTTCTCGACCAGCCCGTCCAGTGGATCGAGGATCTCCTCGGCTGCGTCTATGGCGTCGAGAACTGGATTCAATTCTTCAGGTTCAGTATCGATCGTCATTGCTCATCCCCTTTTGAATGGGTCGCGTGGCTGAGCAGAACGTCATTGAAATCCATGCCTTTCGGCGGGCGAGCGATACGGACATGGCGCCCTTCGTGCATCAAGCGCTTTGCGAAATCACGCGCTGCTGCCTCGCCCGGATCATCACCGTCGGCAAGCACTATCACCTCGCGGACCCCATGCGGTATATCAACAGTGCGAAGCCCTGACGTAGATAGCGCAGCCCAGGCAGGCCGACCGGTCGCCTGCATTGCGGCGAGGCAGGTTTCGATGCCTTCCCCCACCATTAACAAATCAGCCGGGGCACCCAGACGCACTGCCCCGCCCCGGCATGGACCGAGCATCATCTTCGCGGGTTTGATCGGCGCTTTTCCAATGCCGTTTCCGGAGAGGAAAGTACGGTGCACCGCCTGTGGAGAGTCTCCGGCACCCCGCGAGACCAGCGCGACCATGCTTGGCCAGACGCCGCCGGAAGGGTGTTTCAGGCCGCGATGGAAGCGGAGCGACGGTGGTAGCGGAAGGGTTAGGCCTCGTCTGGCGAGATAGGCCTGAACAGGTGTGCCGATCGCTGGTGCCGAGGATTGCCATAGGGCCAGCGCTCCCGCGCTCGGATCCAGCTGAACCTGTTCGGTCGATGGCACCGCGAACTTGGGCCGGTAGAAGCGGCGCTGAGGCTGGGCCATTCCGGCTGCCCATAGGCCGCGCTGTTTCAAGGCTGCAATGACAGCCCGTTGGTGGCAGCCAGCATGACAGTGGACGAGCACCCTGCCGTCCACGTCATTGATCGACAGGCTTGGGTCTCGGTCGTCGTGCGCTGGGCAGCGGGCAGTCCAGCATCGGCCCACCTTTCGGCCGCCGAGCGCCCTGGCGATCGCCTCAGCGGTCATGGCGCACCTCGTCGTCAATCGAGGTGGCTGGTTGACCGTTCTCGTTGGCCGGTTTGTTCAGCTTCGCCAGCGACCATTCAGCAAGGACAGAGAAGAAACCCGTGAGGTTGGTGCTAATCTGTATAGCCTCGTCGCGGCTAGGTTCGCGACCGAGGCGAGATTGCCAGACTTCGCGGGTCCGGCTGATCATGTCGTCATTTGCGTTGTCATTCGAAGCTTCCATCGAAGATCTCACAGTCGGCTTTTCGCCTGTCCGTGTCCCTGATCTCCGGCCTCGGAATCCCACCGATAACGCTGGATCTATTTCATCTGCATCTTTTACGTCCCAATCACAGGGATCGCGCTGTATGGCTTACGTCAGTCTGGCATTTCGTCTTCTGGGATGTTGAACTTGTAACTTTTACTTGTCTCAATAACGAGTTCACGCCGATTATTATTTCCAATCCGGCATTCAATTGCGCATTTGGAGTAGCCGTGACGAAGGCCGTCGACCAACGCTTGTTTGATGCACTTCAGCGCGGCGCGGTATTGCTCGCCGCCAAGGTACTCAGGATCGACGTCAACCTGCCGGTCAGCCATTGTGGAGCAGTCCTTTCATATCTTTGATGGTCGACGAAAAAGCCAACGGTGCAACCGTTGCGCGGTCGTTGTAGAAGGCCATGACATCAGAATGGCGCGTAGGCTCATCGTGAAATACGAAGAGCTTCCGGTGCCCATTTTTACGCAGGTCCAAAAGTTGGTATCCTGAAGTACGGAGAAAGCAGGCGAGATAGAAATCTCTAGTTTCAAACACTGACGTAGCACTCTTCTCGACATGTACAGTTGACACTTGACAACCTCCTCAAATGAAGCAGCTTCAAAATGGCAGTTCGAGACGCTTTTGCTCTGGCACATTTCGGAACAAGAGGCCCCGTTGTTCCAGACGTATCCGCATGGCCCGCCGTGAGACGTTGAACTGCTCAGCGAGCGGCCTGCAAAAGGAGTCCAAAGCTTCGTCATCCGTATCAGCCATTACTTCTTGGCCCCGGTGCTTTAAGGAGAAGCGCTCGAACTCAACCAGATCGTGACACTGCTGATTTTGCTGCTTCAGAAGGCGTAGTTTCCCGTCAGGATAGAGTTGCCTCCAAGCAACGTCGATTAGCATCCTGGGCATAAGCAAACAGGACGCATAGAAGTCGGCCTGCCATTCGGCGGGCAACTTGCGTTCGCTAGTCCGACAAACAAAAGACGGCTCCGAAGAGCCGTCAAGAAAAGAGAACTGGGCAGAGCGATTTGCGTAGACCCCGCGGTGAAGCCGCCAATGGCCGCATTCATGAGCCAAGGTGAAGCGAAATCGGTTCTCCAGGTGGGGCCGCTCGTCGGGGTCCAAGCTTTCGTCGACGAGAATCCGCT
>JAJFHK010000498.1 GCA_021775655.1 Filomicrobium sp.
GGACGAACCAGCGAGCCGTGTCGGCGCCATAACTGCCGATAAAGGCGTCGAGGTCGATGACGTTCTTTTTCGACTTCGACATCTTCTCGATCGGGCCGATCGTGACGGGCGCGCCGGTTTCAGCTTGTTTCGCCGAGCGGCTTTTGCCGTCGCCTTCGAGCGTGACAAATTCAGGCGGCAACCACGCGCCTTCTGCTGACTTGTAGGTTTCGTGGGTGACCATGCCTTGCGTGAAGAGTGCAGCGAATGGTTCGCGAAGATTCATGCCGCCTGCCGAAGAGTGCCCTGCGTCGGAAATGGCGCGGAAGAAGAAGCGCGAATAGAGCAGGTGCAGGATCGCGTGTTCGACACCGCCGATGTACTGATCGACAGGCAGCCAGTAGGCGGCAGCTTTCGGGTCGATTGGCGTAACGGCATGGGGTGCTGTGAAGCGCGCGAAATACCACGATGAATCGACAAACGTATCCATCGTGTCGGTTTCGCGCCGTGCAGCCATTCCGCATTTCGGGCAGTCGACATTCTTCCACGTCGGATGGCGTTCCAATGGGTTGCCGGGTTGATCAAAGGTTGCATCTTCGGGCAATTCAACCGGCAGGCCGGAAGCAGGTACAGGAACAACGCCGCAGTCCTTGCAGTGGATGATCGGGATCGGGCAACCCCAATAGCGCTGGCGCGAAATGCCCCAGTCGCGCAGGCGGAAATTTACTTTGCGCGTTGCGACCGGTTTGCCGCCCAGCTTCTTTTTCTCAAGACGCGATACTGCTTCTTCGAATGCGGCTTCCGGGGTGAGGCCGTCGAGAAACTGCGAATTGATCATGGTGCCCGCGCCGTCGACTGCTTCGTCGCCGATTTCGAAAGTGTCGGCGTTGGCTCCTGGTGGAAGCACAACGGGAACAACGGGTAGGCCGTAGGCGCGCGCGAAGTCGAGGTCGCGCTGGTCGCCGGAGGGACAGCCGAAAATGGCGCCGGTGCCGTAATCCATGAGGACGAAGTTCGCCACCCAGACTGGCAGTAGCCAATCGGGATCGAAGGGGTGTTTGACGCGAATGCCTGTATCCACGCCCTTCTTTTCGGCGCTCTCAAGGTCGGCAACCGATGTTCCGAGACGGCTACACTCCTCGCAAAAAGCTGCAAGCACCTGGTTGTCCTTAGCGGCAGCCTTGGCGATCGGATGATCGGGGGCAATCGCCAGGAAGGACGCGCCAAACAGCGTATCGGGCCGGGTCGTGAAGACCTCCACGTCGTTGATGCCCTTCGGGGCGGTGGACTTGTCGAGGGCCCAGCGAATAGAGGCCCCTTCCGAGCGGCCGATCCAGTTGGCCTGCATGTGGCGGACTTTTTCGGGCCACTGGTCGAGTGTGTCGAGGGCTTCGAGCAGTTCGTCGCCGTAGTTGGTGATGCGGAAGAACCACTGGGTCAGTTCACGTTGTTCGACAAGCGCATCAGAGCGCCACCCGCGCCCATCGATGACCTGCTCGTTGGCAAGTACGGTGTTGTCGACGGGGTCCCAGTTGACCTTGGACGACTTGCGATAAACGAGGTCGTGTTCCAGGAGGTCGAGGAACAGCTTCTGCTGGTGCTTGTAATAGTCGACATCGCAGGTTGCGAATTCGCGATTCCAGTCGATGGCGAAGCCCATGGACTTGAGCTGTTCGCGCATTGCGGCGATGTTTTCGCGGGTCCACGCGCCGGGATGGACCTTGCGTTCCATGGCAGCGTTTTCAGCCGGCATGCCGAATGCGTCCCAACCCATTGGATGCAGGACGTTAAATCCCCTGGCGCGCTTATAACGGGCAAGCACATCGCCCATTGTGTAGTTGCGCGAGTGACCGACGTGAATGCGCCCAGAGGGATAAGGGAACATCTCGAGGATGTAGCACTTTGGGGAATCGGGTTTGATCTCGGCGGTGAAAAGGTCGGCCTCCTGCCAGATCCGCTGCCAGTGGGGTTCGCGATCAGGGGCGTTGTAGCGTTCGACTGCCATGGACGGGGTCTTTTTCGGTTGGCCCAACACTCGGTAGGCCGGTGTTGGAGCGGCCCAAAGCGCGGATTGCGGACCTTGGCCATTGGAGTTTCAGGTGTTCGTCGGGCCGGAGATGACCGCAAAGGTTGCCGGTGGTCAAGCGAGGGCGACAGGATGCGCCGAGGCACGCGATATGGTGGAAAAATGCTTTTTTATCGACATATTAGACGTGGTATGTCGATGGTGTCGACAGATCGTCAACAACATGTCGATAAAATCGAAGCCTATGGACACGTTTGGGGGCAGTATTCTTGCACGCAAAAGTTGAACCCGGTCTCCTTCACCACAAATGCAGGACTTAAATTCAATTTTACCGATGGTTTTCCACTCAAACACATCGCTGGCCTGCTGCTCCCTCGGTCAATATAAGTGGCATCACGTACCCGAAAGTGGTTTCTATCGACATGATCTTCACGACATGTCGACGGCATCGACAATTCATGTTACATATGTCGATGCAAATCTATTTTATCGACATATAAAGCGTCTACCCATGACCCAAGATCCTGCACAACCCCATAATGCGCTTGCTGCACTGCCTCCAAATGTTGAGCTTGAAACTAAGAAGGTCCTTAAGGCCTGTGTGGCGGCGAGGGCAGCATTGGCAGAACTCAACCAAGCTGGTCAGCTTATTCCAGACGTGGACGTCCTCATTAATACGATTCCACTGCTTGAAGCCAAAGACAGTTCGGCAATCGAGAATATTGTTACGACAAATGATGTGTTGTTTCGAGAAGCCAGCGACCCCGATTTAGACGGTGATCCAAACGCGAAGGAAGCGCTAAGGTACCGCGCTGCCCTTTACGGCGGGGCGAGATCAATTTCGGAACGACCACTATCGACGCGCACCACGCTGGAGATTTGCAGCACGATAAAGGGCGTGGAGATTGACGTAAGGACGACGCCAGGGACTACGCTCCAAAACTCGCATACCGGAGAGGTCATCTATACGCCGCCTCTAGGTGAGCAGAGATTGCGCGATCTGCTTGCCAACTGGGAGGAATTTGTTCACCGCGATGACGATCTTGATCCGCTCGTTCGCATGGCGGTACTTCACTACCAGTTCGAAGCAATTCACCCATTCATCGACGGGAATGGACGCACGGGCCGAATCCTAAACGTCCTGGTTTTGATTGAGGCTAAGCTGCTTGACAGGCCAACGCTCTATCTCAGCAGGCATATCCTGCGAACGAAGGACGAGTATTACAGTTTGCTGAACGGCGTGACCAAAACCGGCGAATGGGAGGCGTGGGTTGTTTACATGCTCAATGCCGTTGAATTGACTGCTGGTTGGACAAACAAGCGCATCCAGGCAATTTGCCAGCTCAAAGACCATACGTCCAAATATGTCAGTACACGGCTGCCGAAGATCCACTCTCACGAGTTGATACAGTTGATTTTCAAGATGCCATATGCGCGAATTTCGCATCTCGTCGAAGCTGGGATCGCCAAGCGTCAGGCGGCCTCGACTTACCTCAAACAGCTCGCGGAAATCGGTGTTCTTGAGGAAGAGAAAGATGGTCGCGAAAAGCTGTTCATTCACCGCAAGTATATGGATTTGCTCGGGTCCGACGGGCACGACTTCGTCCCATATCCAAAAGCCGTTCCAGCCAAGAAGAAGCGCAATGACCGCTGAGTATGCAATAGCCTTAGCGGCGACCAAGCAGAGAGTGGTGGAGGCCGCTAGGGGTATTGGACGCGACCCAGCCGATGTAACGTTGATTGCGGTGTCGAAGACCTTCGGAGCCGAAGATATCCGGCCTGTTCTCGCGGCTGGGCAGCGTCATTTCGGTGAGAACCGGGTTCAGGAAGCGCTGGGCAAGTGGCCGGAGTTGCGTGAGGGTTATTCCGACCTGACCTTGCATCTCATCGGGCCGTTGCAGTCGAACAAGGCCAAAGAGGCGGTGGCGCTGTTCAATGTTATCCACACTGTAGACCGGGCGAAAATTGCGCGCGTGCTGTCCGCTGAAATGGACAAGCAGGGGAAGCGACTTCAGCTCTTCATTCAGGTCAACACCGGCGGAGAAGAACAAAAGGCTGGCGTTGCGCCTGGCGAGTTGGATGCCTTGTTGGCGCTTTGCCGGGGTGAACTCGGGCTGGAAATTTCAGGGCTGATGTGCATCCCCCCGGTTGACGAGGCGGCGGCGATCCACTTTGCATTTCTCGCCAAGCTTGCAAAAGAACGCAGCCTTGCGGGCCTCAGTATGGGGATGTCGAGCGACTTCACGGCGGCTGTGGAACTCGGCGCGACACACGTCCGCGTTGGTTCGGCGATCTTTGGGGCGCGGGGCTGATTGCATTTTCCGGGAAGATGTTATGCCCGGGGGAATAGCAGCTTATGCAGCCCCGGCCTGTTCGTAAGCTGTTTATTAAATGTTAACGTCTCTCAAAAGTGATTCGCGTTTGTGCGGGCGTCAATGACGACGAGGCAAGCCAATATGGCAACAAGCGCGACTCTGGCGGAAGCGAATGCCGCCGCAGGTGATGCCGCACGTGAGGCGCGGGCCGAAGTCCTGCAGCGCAATCGTGCAGATGAAAAAGCAGATGGCGGCGAACCGAAAATCTCCAAGCGCGTAACGCGCGCTTCCACCTCCAATCAAGAATGGCACAAATTCGTCGTTGACGTCTGGCTGACCGACCTCAATCCGACGGAGTTCGGTGTCTATAAGCGTTCGCGCAACCGCGCTCGTTCCCGTCAGTTCACTCAGGACATGGATATCTATGCCGATGTGATCGAGAACGGTGAGCGGACCGGCCTGATGGGTTTCCGCAAGACGCCATGGAAGGTGAACAAGGGTATGGACCGGCGGCTCATCTTCAAGCTTTTCACCAAGAGCATGGGCTGGCGGGCGACGATGGACCTGATGATCGGGCGCAGTCTGCAGCTCACGATCGGTGCGCGCGGATTGCCGGTCACGGCCTTTTCGATCAATACCGATGATGATGACTTCATCATCTACCTCGAACGCTCAGCATTCAAATGGCCGTTGTTGCCCGAGCATTTCTCGTTCTTCTTGATGCGCGATGGCAAGCCCGAATACTTCAGGCTGCAGCGCGCTTTCATCAACGTCGGTGGCGACTACACGCTCTATGATCAAAACAACAACAAGATCGGCTATATCGACGGGCAGATCCTGTCGATTGCAGGCAAGTGGAAGTGCGGGCTTAGAGCTGACCTTGCCGACAAGAAGCTGCTGACGGTCCTAAAACTTTTCGCGGGCATGATTATTTTCAACCGCGGTGCGCGCTGGCATATGTGGCGGCTGTGGAAGGAAGTTCTGGCTGGCAAACTCAAGCCAACTCTGGAGCATCAGGAAGCTGATCTCTACAAGAACCCGCGGCGGGTGCGTTAGGCCTGGTTTTAGCGAGACCGTGGAAAACTAGCAAAACCAAATGCCCGGATTGCTGATAATCCGGGCATTTTTGTATTCTAGCCGCCTAAAATAATGGCATATTTTGAGGTTGGTTGCTTTTGGGTCTCGTATTTGGCCAAAACGCTTTACATTTGTCCTTTTCCTGCTTGAAAACGTGCCACGTAGTTGATGACTTTTGCCAAATTGCTGGGCAAATCGATGGCTTGTGCGGCAGTTGCTAGAATAACAATCATCGCTAGATGAGAACGGGGGAACTGCATGGAACAGTTGCAGCAAGGCGCGGACGTTTTCTTCCTTCTAATAGGTGCGATCCTGGTCTTTGCCATGCATGGCGGGTTCGCTTTCCTTGAGGTAGGGACCGTTCGACATAAGAACCAAGTTAATGCGCTCGTAAAGATCTTGGTCGACTTCGCGATCTCGACTGTCACCTACTTCTTTATCGGCTATTGGGTGGCCTATGGCGTTACCTTCCTTGTCAGTGCGGCGGCTCTGACCGGCGGTGCGGAGCCCTTCGACCCGCAAGGTATATCGCTCGTAAAATTTTTCTTCCTGTGCACTTTTGCGGCCGCCATCCCGGCAATCGTTTCTGGCGGCATTGCTGAGCGGGCCAAGTTCTGGCCGCAATGTCTGGCAACGGCGTTGTTGGTCGGTATCGGATATCCACTGCTTGAGGGTGCCGTTTGGAATGGCAACTTCGGACTGCAGGCCGGTCTATTCAAAGGCATGTTCGGAGCCGAGTTCCACGACTTTGCTGGGTCAATTGTCGTGCACGCATTTGGAGGTTGGGTGGCGCTGGGTGCAGTCATGAAGCTTGGTGCGCGGGCTGGGCGGTACGATAAGGGCGGTGCTCAAGGGATTCCGCCATCATCTATTCCTTGGCTAGCGATGGGCTCGTGGATGTTGTGCATCGGCTGGTTTGGATTCAATGTGATGAGCGCGCAAAGCCTGTCGGGTATTTCCGGGCTGGTCGCAATGAATTCGCTGTTAGCGATGGCTGGTGGAATCCTTGCTGCGCTGGTCGTCGGTCGGAATGACCCAGGCTTCGTTCACAATGGAGCTTTGGCAGGCCTTGTTGCTGTGTGTGCGGGCTCAGATGTGATGCATCCGGTCGGTTCGCTGTTCACGGGTCTCGTCGCCGGGGTCATCTTTGTGCAGTTCTTCCAGCTTGCGCAGAACAAATGGAAGATCGACGACGTGCTCGGTGTGTGGCCGCTGCACGGCTTATGTGGATTGTGGGGCGGGATTGCCTGTGGGATCTTCGGCGTCGAAGCGCTCGGTGGTCTTGGCGGTGTGGCGCTCGGAAGCCAGATTGCTGGGTCGCTGCTTGGATCGGCCTACGGTCTGCTTGCCGGCTTCGTGATCTACACGATTGTTGATGCCTCGCTCGGCTTCCGGATGAGCGATGAAGATCAGCGTATTGGAGCGGACCGCGCAATTCATAAAATCTCGGCCAACCCAGAAGAAGATGTTCGCTTGGGCCGGATGTAAAACTTGTCGCTGCGGCGAAACTGAATCTCAAAGCGGAAGGGGCGGGCACTGCGGTGGCCGCCCCTTTCTCGTAGGCGTTCTTGCGGGATAATATTTGCGTGTTCTCGGTAGGGCTACTTTATACTTCAGGCATGTTTCGGTCGGAAGAACAAAAATTAGAATTGGGTAAGTGCATGTTTGAAGGGTTCAGCGATCAGCGAATACCCGTATCGGATGGAATAAATATTCGGGTGCGTATCGCGGGGAGCGGGCCGCCGGTGCTGCTTCTGCATGGCTATCCGCAAACCCACGTATGCTGGCACAAGGTTGCGCCACAACTTGTTCAGGCTGGGTTTACTGTCGTGCTAAGTGATCTGCGTGGGTACGGTGATTCCGACAAGCCACTATCTGATGAGAAGCACGAAACCTACTCGAAACGAGCAATGGCTGCCGATCAGCTTGCGTTGATGTCGCGACTAGGCTTCAACCGTTTCAGCGTGGCTGGTCATGACAGGGGTGGCCGTGTTGCTCACCGGCTCGGACTTGATTATCCCGATGCGATTGAGCGGCTCGCCGTTCTCGATATTGCGCCGACAGCGACGATGTATGCGCTCACGAACCAAGAGTTCGCCACCGGGTACTATCATTGGTTCTTTCTGATTCAGCCTTCGCCCATGCCGGAAAAAATGATCGGTGCAGATCCCGAATATTATCTACGCACCAAGCTTGCCGCCTGGAGCAAGGGTAATTCGACAGCATTTACCGATGAAGCGGTTGAGGAGTATGTCCGGTGCTTCAACGATCCGGCGTGTGTAGCTGCGACGTGTGAAGACTACCGCGCTGCGGTTTCGATCGACCTGGCTCACGATGCGGAAGACAATGACAAGCGATTGGAGATGCCGGTACTAGCTCTCTGGGGCGCGAAAGGTTTGGTTGGCAGGCTCTATGACGTTGTTGAAGTCTGGCGGGACAAGGCGACGAACGTCGAGGGGCGGGCACTAGCGTCGGGGCACTATTTGCCCGAGGAAGTGCCCAATGAGACGTCGGAAGAATTGATTCAGTTTTTCAAGGCAGGCTGAGGCGCTACGATGCAAAGTGTTGTGAGAAATTTGGCCCTATGTGTGCTGTTCGCCGCTGTTTTTGTATTTGCTCAAGATAGCAATCTTGCTGCGGCATCGAGTAAAGCCGTCATGGTTGGTGGTGAAGCGGATTTTGACGCATGTGGAGGTAGCGGGGTCGTGGTCGGTCTCGATCCGAAGGGCGACGGTTTCCTGGCGGTGCGTGCCGGCCCCGGTTCGCAGTACAAGATGGTCGAAAAGCTGGAAAACGGTCAGCCCTATTTTGATTGCGACCAGCATGGGAGTTGGGTGGGCATCGTCTATACAAACAACGCACAGATCGACTGTGGTGTTGGGTCACCAATCGCGAAACGGCAGCCCTATGGCGGACCTTGCAAATCCGGCTGGGTGTTCAAAAAATTCACAAAGCTTATTGCTGGTTGAAGTTGTTGCGGAAGACCGGAGGCGGCGAATATACGTGTCTTTGTATGATGCGTTGACACGGTGGCTTGAGCGAATTGGGAAAGCAAGAAATGGCGATCAAAAAAGGGTTCAGGCAAATGGTGTCTGAGGCTGCGGCGCGCATAAAGACGCACGGCACTCAGGAAGCTCAAGCCTTTCTCGATGACGAAGACACGGTATTTGTCGACATTCGCGATGTCCGCGAACTGGAGCGCGACGGCATGATTCCAGGCGCCTTTCATGCACCTCGCGGGATGCTCGAGTTCTGGGTCGACCCTGATAGCCCGTATCACAAAGGCGTCTTCAGCTCCGGAAAGAAGCTGGTGTTCTATTGCAATTCGGCATGGAGATCGACTCTGGCAACGGCAACGGTCCTTGACATGGGCCTGGAGAACGTCAGCCATCTCGACGGAGGGTTCACAGCTTGGAAAGAAGCCGGAGGCCCTGTCGTTCCAAAGCCGACGAAGTCGGGTAAGTCGTGAGGGCTTGAGCCCTTCCAAGGAGGGATCTCTTGGCGCGCCAGAGATCCCCCGATGGTCCTACGTTGAGCAGTTGTTCCGACCCTAATCGCAAATTTCTGGCCCAAGTTAAGTGGTCGTGGAAATTGCCACTGACCGAGGAACAATCGCCCCCTAGGCCGTTTAAGTGATCAGGTCAGACACTGCCCCAGTTGTAAATTTTGATACCGAATTCAATGGCCGGTTTTCATAGGGAAACGGTGTATCTTCATCCGTTAACCAAACGCGAAGGCGGGGTCGGTGCAAGCAGTTTGCACTGCGCCCGAAACCTTCTCGGATTCCTTTCTGGTATGCATCGTTGGGTACTCCTGAACTCGTCGCCAACACGTTCATGATTCGCAAAGCTTGGTTAAGAATGGGTAAACAAAATCGATAATATTGAGTTGATTGAAACTAAGTGGACCGGGGCATGCGCAGTTGCAGTTAGAGCTAGTGCTAGGGCTGCAAGAGGCCTCTCTTCTTCAGAATTTTGTTGATGAACTCCTGCGGTGTACCGAGCTTGAGAAAGCAGTTTTCGATATTGCTGATCCGGCTGCTTATGCTGATCTCCGGGAAGCCAATTTTTGTCATTTCATTTCGTAGGGCAGCTGTAACTTTTTTTAGACCTGCCTGATCATATCCATCCTCATCTCGCAAGCGCAGAATCGCAACGCAATCACTGATGCTCTCATTCATCAGATGTTCGGGACCGTTGCGCGGCGGATGTGGTCGATCGACGTCACCTGTTTGGTGATGGGCGCATTCATGTCGGTCGATGAAGCTCTGAAATACCGGTGGAGCTGACGTGTAATTCGATCGCAAAACAATTGGATTGTTACTTGAATCCCTGCGCGCCATGCCAGCGGCCATACCGGTTCGCCCTCCGCTGCGATCAACAAAGCGCACGACCTCTCCTTTATCGTTGTTGCAAGCCGGTGGTGTGACAACCTCGAATGTTCCAGCCGTTTGCGTTTCCTGACTGGAGGCGGTGTCGAAACACACCGAACCGATCGCAAAACCGACAGCGGCAATAAGGGTGGTCAATCTAGGGGTTGCAGGCGACATCACAGTTTGTGCTCCAACTTGCGTCAGTATTTTGTTGCGGACTAGGTTGAACGAGAGAGCCAAGTAACGGCTCTGAAAATGACAACCTAGTTCATTGATTTCAGCAGTCGCTGATACGCCGACTTATCGGTGACATGAGGTGCGATTGGCTCTGTCTCGCATGGGTATTTAACCCGGAGCGGTAGGAAGTTCGTCGAAATCTGATGCGCTATGGCGTTCAGGCAATTGCTCCCACGGTTCACCCCAGGTGCGGTTGACTTTGCGTCCGCGCTGTACCGCAGGGCGCTCCCAGATCTCCTCTGCCCATCTTTGAACGTTGCGATAGCTTTCGACGTCGAGAAACTTGCCGGCGTCATAGAGCGAGCCGCGCACCAAGTTTCCGAACCAGGGCCAGGTCGCGATATCGGCAATCGTATATTCCGACCCCGCAAGGTAGCGCTTCTGTGCGAGCTCGCGGTCAAGCACGTCTAGCTGGCGTTTGACGTCCATCGTATAGCGGTCGATCGGGTACTCGAATTTTTCGGGAGCATAGTCGTAGAAGTGGCCAAATCCGCCCGCCAAATAGGGGGCTGCACCTTGCAGCCAGAACAGCCAATTCAGCGCTTCGGTTCGTGAGGCGAGATCATTGGGGAGGAATTGGCTGAATTTCTCCGCAACGTAGAGAAGGATTGCGCCCGATTCGAAAACGCGCAGACCGGTTGTTGTGTCGTAGAGTGCTGGGATCTTTCCGTTGGGGTTCAACTCGACGAACCCACTCGAAAACTGATTACCTTTGCCGATGCGGATGAGATGAGCGTCGTATTCGGCCTCTTTCACGCCAAGGGCCAGAACCTCTTCGAGAAGGATTGCCACCTTCTGTCCGTTCGGCGTCGCCATCGAGTAGAGCTGGAGCGGATGCTTCCCTCGCGGCAGTTCGGCCTCGTGGGTTGGTTCCGCGATGGGGCGGTTTATTTTCGCCCACCTGCCTCCGCTTTCCATTTCCCAGCGCCAGACCTCAGGAGGCGTGTAGGTGCCGCTGTCGGTCATTTATTTTCTCCTTGCGCCGAATGAAGGTTAATTCAGATGAGGATGGACGTGGATTTCGTAAGCCAACGATAACAATGATGGGTTCCCCGTTGAAAGCGGCGGTTCGACAAACTTGCGATATGTACTCACACGCGGACGCGAACTCGGTTATGGTGCGCGGCCTCGATCAATATATCTGAGTTCCATGCCCACATGACCACCAGTTCGACCTCATCGCAATATCATGACGGCGATGCTGCACGGAGCGGTCTGGCGCAGCTCGCGTCAGGTGACATTCCTTATCCGTTTTCGCGGACGCGGGAGCTGTTAGCGCCGTTCGAACCGGGCACGACGCCGGAGATCAACCTCACGCTAGGTGAGCCTCGCGAAACCAAGCCGCCGTTTGTCATTGAAAAAATGAAGGCCGCAGAAGCACTGCTTCTGAAATACCCACCGATTAACGGGTATCCTGAATTGCGCGCGGCAATAGCTGCCTGGGTGGAGCGGCGATACGGTCCGAGCGTCAAACTGGATGCGGAAACGGAAATCCTTCCATGTAACGGTTCGCGCGAAGGCTTGTTCTTTGCGGCATTGCCAGCCGTCGGTCGGAAGTCATTGGCCGCTGGTAAACAGCCGGCAATCCTGATGTGCAACCCGTATTACGCTGCTTACATCGGAGCGGCACTGGCGACGAATGCAGAGCCGATTTTTCTCAATGCCACACCGGCGACCGGGAACCTACCCGATCTTGAAAAGCTTTCAGCTAATGAGGACCTCCTCCGGCGAGCGTCCGCGCTTTATTTGTGCTCGCCGGCCAATCCGCAAGGGGTGGCGGCCTCGGCGGACTACATTCTTGAGGCTCTCGAACTGGCGCGTCGCTATGACTTCATGCTGTTTCTCGACGAGTGCTATTCTGAGATTTATTCGGACAAGCCACCGGTCGGGGGTATCGAAGTTGCAATCAAGACGGACCGTCGGTTTGACAATCTGATCGTTTTCAATTCGCTTTCGAAGCGATCCAATGTGCCGGGGATGCGCTCAGGGTTTTCTGCAGGTGATGCAACTTTTCTCAAAAGGCTGACTGGCATCCGCAACTTGATCGGACCCCAGATGCCCGGACCGGCGCAGATGGCGTCGGCGGCGATTTGGTCTGAGGACGAACACGCTGAAGCTAACCGGCTGTCCTACAAGGAAAAATTTGATGTTTGCGATGAAGTGCTGGTGGGGCGGTATGGATACGAGCGTCCCGATGGCGGGTTCTTCTTATGGCTCAATGTGCGTCATTTCGGTGGGGGCGTCGACACAACGGTAACCCTATGGAAACGTGCAGGTGTCAAAGTGCTCCCCGGCGCCTTCCTGGCCCAGACCGATCGTTTCGGCGAAAACCCGGGTGAAGATTTCATTCGCGTGGCGCTCGTGGCGGACACGGATACGATCAGGGTGGCGCTGGAGCGGATCGTCTCCGTTCTCGATTAGCGTCAATCAGTATCCGAGTACATGTTATCTGAGTATCACAATAAGGACGGCTATACCCTCCTGCCTAAGGCAGTCGAGGGTGCCTTGCGTCGTGGGCTCGGTAGAGCTACAGGCGCGGGCTTGCTCATTGCCATCGCCGTTTGCTGGGTCTCGCTTGTGACATGGTCGGTTACCGACCCAAGCCTGACGCACGCTACGCGTGATACTGCGGCAAACCTTTTCGGCTATCCGGGCGCCGTTGTTTCGGACTTGATGCTGCAGACCTTTGGTGTGGTGAGCACCATGCTGTTGTTGGCGCCAATGTTCTGGGGCCTGGAATTGGTGAGCTCGGGCTGCGTCGCGAGCGCGCGTTGGAAGATTCTAAGCTATTCGGCATCCGTGTTGAGCCTTGCCGGAGCCTTCTCAATTATTCCCAAGTTTGTGGCTTGGCCGCTTAACCATGGCTACGGCGGTATTGTCGGCGACGGTGTCGCGGCTGTTGCGGTCTGGGGATTTGCGCATGCAGTTGCCGAATACGCGAACGCGCTCGGGTTTGCTGCTTTGCTAGTCAGCGGGATCTTCTTCGTATTTGCTTCGCTGGGAGTTGAGGTTGCCCGCATGCGCGAAGTTGCCTCCGGAGTAGCGAAAGAAGCCAAACAATCGGCTCGGCGACGTGGTCGCCAGGGATATCGGGCTGCCGGCGGAACTGGGCGATATGAGCCGGAGCTTGGATCCCGTGTCGAACCGCAGCCTAGGTCCCCCAGTGAATCACCTGCTGGCCAGCGTGCTGAATCGCGCTCTGAATCGAGGTTGACCCAAGGTCTACTTCCTGAGCGTCATTGGCGCGAGCCTCGCGCTGAAGAGACAAGTGATTTTCGCCAGCTCGATGAGGTGCGTCGGTGCACTGAGCCATTCCACAAACCGGCGCCCGAGCGCTTGGCAGAACCGCACGGTGCCAGTCGAGAAGATCGTGGTGCGCCGGAGTTCGTACCGGCATTCGAAATGGAAGATGAAGACATTGAGATCCGGGGCGAAAACTTCGACTCGGATACCGATTTTGACAGCATGCGCATCGCGCGACGTTTCGCTCCAGAGATTCGGATGGGAACTCGTAACGCTCTTCGAGAAGTTCTGCGCAATGCATCCCGAGGGCTTATTGAAGAACCGGAAGTGCTGCCTTCTTCAGAAATGCATCACGAAGAACCGACGGTACCGAATGAACCTGCGGCTCGGCGGACTGCCGAATCTTCCGCTTCGTATAACGATCCATCGCCGACACCCGAAATTCCGGCCGCCAGGGTTGAGGAGGATGTTAATGCGAGGGAAACGGCCGATCGGTTAGTGCCCGAAGCAGTGCCGGATGGGCAATGTGAGCGGCAGCGTGATGCTGCAAACGTTGAAAGGCCAAAGCGGGCAGTTATGCGTAACCCGGGCGGTTACAACCGGCCTTCGCTTAATCTATTGCAGAATTCTTCAGCAGCGCGGCCCGGTCCAGAAATGACGGAAGCCGTGCTGCGTGGCACGGCGCGGCTCCTGGAAGATGCCCTTGGGCGCTTCGGGGTGAACGGTAGCGTAGCAGAGGTTCGACCCGGTCCCGTCATTACTGCTTATGAAATCCAGCTTGAGAAGGGGACGAATCCGCTTCGTGTCGTTGGTTTGGCCGATGACATAGGCAGGGCGATGAATGCGGGCTCCGTGCGCGTTGCCGTTTTACCGGGTCCATCCTGCCCGTGCATTGTTATTGAGTTGCCGAATGTACATCGCCATCGAGCGTCACTGCGCGAATTGCTGAGCGGTGAATCCTTCCGGTCATTCGGAGGCAGCCTGCCGGTTGCACTTGGCCATTCGACGGCAGGGCAGCCGATAATTGCCGAACTTGGCGGGTTAACTAACGTTCTCATTGCCGGGCGCGAGAATACAGGTAAGTCGACCTTGCTCAGGTCGATGCTGCTATCGCTTGTTTATCGAAACAGTGCGGATGACTGCCGGTTCGTTCTCTTTGATCCAAAGCTCCTGGAATTTGGTTGCTTCAACGGGATACCACATCTCCTGTGTCCGGTCTTAAGTGAGACCGAGAAGATGATGGCCGTACTGGATTGGATTGTGGCTGAGATTGATGAGCGTGCGCAGCGACTGGCGAAGCTTTCCGCGCGTTCCGTCGAACTTTTCAATAACCGAGTGCGCAACGCCAAGAAGCGTGGCGAGATGATTGCGCGCACTGTTCATACAGGTTTTTGTGAGAGGACGGGAAAGCCCATCTATGAGCACGAACAGATGGACTTTGAGCCGATGCCGCATATTTTTGTGGTGATCGATGAGCTTTCTGAGTTGATGAGTGTTGCGCCCCGGCATTTTGAAGAATCACTGCTGAGAATCGCGGAGAAGGGGCGTGCAGTCGGTGTACATCTGGCGGCCGCGACTAAGACCACCAACGGCTTATGCCTGACGGAGAAAGTGCGGTCGGCGATGGCTAGTTCGATTGCATT